>JBJMXE010000026.1:0-12656 GCA_045809745.1 Chthoniobacterales bacterium
AGTTTAGGCGCCGGTGCCGGTCCTTCGGCTGGTGCTTCAGGTTCAGTGTGTTTAGAAACCTGTTGATCAGTTCGTTTCGCCGACTTAGAGCCGGCCCCCGCGATCCAATCCGTGGTTTTGCGTCCCTCGGCGAACTTCGCGTGACGAGTCTTTCCGGTTGAGTCGGTGTTAACCACCGACCCTTCGAGTTTGCCGTCGACCATCTTCCCTTCGTATTGCGCGACTTGGATGTATTTGGTAGCCGGCAAAAGTGAACCGGTCTCCCAACTGTGGGTAGTCCGGAACCAGGTGAGTGTTCCATGACCGGTGGCATAGCCTTTTTCGTCGCGGTCGCCTGACCAGCTGGCCTGAAGGTTTGATTGAGGCGGATTGTGCCAAATTTTCGTCTTACCATCGAGGGCACGATCGTATTTCGCGTGAGCGGCAGTGACCATGGCCAGGGTTAAACCAAAAGCAAAAATCCGTCCGAGATTCATCGATTCCTTTCTGAGAACGCGGCAGCAAAACCGCAACAGACATAATAATGCGGCGGTAAATTTTAGGGAAGAGTAATCGCCTCAACCACGCCCAGAAGGGCGGGTTCTGGCTGCCAGTCAGTTCCGGCCGGCCCCCGGCGAAGGGGATCTTGGCCGACGTCTCGCGAGTTCTGCTTCGTGCTTCGCGTCCTCCTCCGGCGACAGGAGGTAATAGTTCACCAAGAGCGGCTGGCCCGCGGTCATGAGGTAGGAAAACGTTTCAACCCGAGCGGCATGTTCGAAACTACTATCGTATTTGAAAGTGATCTGCTTTTCGACATGCTCGTGTGTCACAGCCGAGCTGCGCTGCTTAGTGGATTTCAGCTCACCGAGCGTCTTCCGTGAGCTTTCAAGGGTAGCGATCATTTTGGAAGCCGGTTGGATGCTGCGAAACGCGCTATGCGCCTCATTATAGACATCGGCAAACTCCCACTGATTCCAGTGCTTGTGGAAGCGTTTGACTTCGCCTTCTGCTTTGGCCGTATCGTCTTTCGGTCCGCAGCTCGTTACGCTCAACACCACGAGACCGAGGCAGAAGAAGAATCGCGAACGGCTCATTCCCGACCATCGGTGGTATCCGAAATCGTTGGGCGTGTCGAGAGCCGAACGCGCTGTCATCCTGAGCGCCTTGTTTGGGAAATCATTGCACTGTCACTCTGAGCGCAGCGCAGCGGAGCCGAACAACGAAGGGCCTCACCTACTTGCGTGACGCGTTCCGTCCCGCGGCCGCGGGACGGCGTCCCTCGCCTACACTCGGGATGACATAGCTATGCTTTCTGGCAGCTCATCCCAAAGCGTCACAACAAGTGCAGTCCGCCTGGTGCCGCCATTGATGGATCGCGGCAGCGACGCCGACGTGAAACAATTGCCAAGGGACAGGCGGTCAGCCTTCCCAGAAAAATGCGGTCGGACGCTCGATCTCGGGCGGAAGGCTCTTATGAACGGGACAATGGAGCGCTGCATTCTCGATGAGCGCGCGCTGCGGACAGCTTGGCGATAGTGGAATGTGTACTTCAGATGGGAGAGCGATGATGCGACGTGGAGCATCCTTCGACATCTCCTTCCTCACCTTCACGGTGAGCCCGCGCAAATCCAGCTTATGATCTGCGGCGGCGATTCCCATTGTGGTGCTCATACAAGTTGCAAGAGCGGTAGCAACCAGATCCGTGGGCGAAAAGCTTTGGCCTCTGCCGCGGTTATCAGCCGGGGCATCGGTAGAAAGGCTAGTACCGGACGGACGGTGAGTGGCTTCGCAATGAAGATCGCCAGTGTAATGAACTGCTATTTCGACCATGCAATCATGCTACGCATTAAATGACGAATTTCGAACGGCGAACATTAAGGTTCGAAGGCCCGGAACCCGACAGGCATTCAGTTCTTCAGCACCATCGTTTCCTGAAGCTTGTCGGCGTGTCGTGCAAATTCGTCATGAAACACGCGGGTTAACCCGGCATCGTGCAAAACGATCAAATCCGAGTCGTGTTTCTTCCGCTCATCGTTCTGCCAGCCCTCATTCCACCAACAAAAACCGATCACGGCAGGCCATCGACCCGAGAAAAGATCATCCAACGCGGATCTGGCCCAGTCTGCGGTGTTCACTCTCGGGTTGTGCAGATCGCAGCCAAATTCGGCGATCAGGATCGGTTTTCCGGGAGCAACTTTGGTTAGGCGCGGATACGCGCTTCGCATTTTGAATGCAAAACTCTCGGTCGAATCGTGGGTCGTGGGCGTCGTTGGGCCGTAGGCGCTGACCGCAATCCAGTCGCAGTATTCCAATCCGGGGAAATAATTCTCGAGTGCGTTCCATTTTCGCTCCGGCTCGTCCAGCCAGTTCACATGCCAGACCCACTGCAAGTTCACAGCGCCTTCGCTGCGCATGAGCTCAACGATGTGACGGTATGCCGCAACGAATGTCGCCGGGCCATTCGTTGCGCCGCCGTTCCACCGGCCGTTCCAGCTAAACCATTCGCCGTTAGGCTCGGTGCCCCATTCGATCAATACCGCTGAGTTGAAAGCTTTCGCTCCTTGCGCCCAGGCTCGCAGATCAGCATCAAAGTCACCGGCGACGATCCGCGACAAGGTAAATGTTTTTTCGGAGTGCTTCTGGTCGACATCCGAGCGAAGCATTAACCGGATGTAAGGCGTCTTGCCGAGATCGCGGATCCACCTACAGGTTGAATCAGGGAAGGTTCGGCCTTCGAACCAGTTGTTCGAAAAGTAAACCCAGGCGGTCTTCGCCCCGACGGCTTTCTCGTAAGCCGCGACATCCGCGGCAGTGACATCATGCTCGGTTGGATCGTGATCATCGGTTCCTACACCGCCCCAATAAAACCCGTGATAAAGCTTGCCGGCTGGGGGCGGACCAATAGGCGGAGCGCCGATGGCGCAAGTAACCGAAACAAGCAATGAAGCCGCGATGAGGGCGCTGATGTTTCTCAAGCGCGCTTATTGTAGCGGCGATCTCCGATCCTCGCACTTATTGTGGTGGAGGATCTGCGAATTTCCTGAGAATCCACGGTCAGAGACCGCCGCTACAAAAGAAAAAAAAGGCGCTGCGTTTCGGCAGCGCCTCTCTTTCAAACTAATCAGATGTGGTTAGGATGTTTTCGCTGCATCCCGCAGGCTCTTAATCCGGTCATGCGCGCTCTGCACTTCGCTGTATTGGCGCGAAACGATCTCTCGAATCGGCGACGAGATATCTTCCTCAAGCGCTTCCTTGTATTCGCTCACTGCGGAGTCTTCGCCGCGTTCGCACTCGGCGAGAATGGCGTGGTCATCTTCGCTGGTGATGGCGGATTTGATGTTGATCCAGGCCCGATGCATCGCGCCACTAGTGCTGCTGCTGTCTTCGGGGTCGCTTTCACCCAATTGCACCGCCTGCGCCTGGAGCTCGCCGGCAAATTTTGCGCGTTGCAACGAATATTCGTTGAAGAGTGACTTCAAGGTGGAGTCTTTGACGCCTTCGGCAGCTTGTTTAAAGCCTTCCTGGCCGTCTTTCAGCGTTTCAATCAAGCTGTTGATGGTTGAGATGATTTCCTTTTGTTGTGCCATACAGAGGAATCGGATTCGGGCGGTATTTTGGGCGCGTGGGACCGCTGGATAGCGAGTTGGGTTTTAAGTTTTAAGTTTAAAGCTGTAAGCAACTTCGGCTTGGCGTCGTCAGAAGTTCGGACAACACGGTAGCGCATCGCTTGCGTATCGAAGAAGCCACGTCAGGGTAAAGCCCAGAGAACATTTCAGGATGTCGCGTGCGGTTGCCAGCCAAGGGTTTCGCATTAGCCTGAACGGATGCACAAAAACGTAGTTGGGAAAGACTTGACCCAGGAAGCGCCGCGCAGTCCGCGAATTCGTGTCGGAGGCTACGCCATTCTTGGCCGGACAATTGATAAGTGCCGCGCGCTGGTGGCGGGGAATATCGGAGAGTACCACTTCGACTGCCCACTCGATAACATGCTCTTCGGCTTTAAAGGGGTTAAAGGGGCAGATTTTAAGGCGCAGATCGAAAACGGAGCCAGTGATCAGCAGATGGCGGAATGGCTCGACCAAGCCGGCGAAACAAAGACAGCCGACGAGATCAAGCACTGGAGCGACGAAGTCGAGGCCACCCGGCCGTACGATAATCCGGAACGCCGTGATTGGTTTGTCGAACAGACCGGAAAGCTGGGATTGGATCCACAGAAAACGACGATGTTCGACTGGCTGGAGGCGGACGACAAAGCGATTCATTGATTCCGGCCGGCGACGGTTCGGTGGAACGCGATCTCCGAGCGCGTTGGTATGGTAAGCGCCGCAGGCGCTCATGATGTCGCAGCTCCGCTGCAAGCAGGTTAGCGTCCGCTCGGAGAGCCCGATCGCCCTTGGACCTTGCAATTAGCGGCCACTCACGGCTTGTAAGTTAGTTCACAAACGCAACCGACGAGGAAAATCCGGCATTTCGGTAGAGTCAATCGCCTGCTGGCAAACGATTTATAGGCGGACGGCAAATTGCCGATCCATCCGCACCCAATATGGCCATTTCGCTCAAACCACAGCATCTCAAGAGATACCAGCAAATCGCCTGGCTGCTGATCAAGTATGGCCGGTCAGACTTGGTGAAGCAGAGCGGGTTAGCGGAGACGCTTCAGGCGGAACAGCGTGTTACTCCGAAGGAAGCGGCTAAGGCCGACGAACTCGCAGCTGATCTGGAAAGGTTAGGCCCGACCTTCGTTAAGCTGGGCCAGTTGTTGTCCACCCGGGTCGAACTGATGCCTCGCGCCTATTTGCAGGCACTGGAGCGACTCCAGGATAAGGTCGAGCCGTTCGGATTCGACCAGGTCGAGACAATCGTCTCGTCCGAGCTCGGAGTCCGAATGTCGAAAGCGTTCGCCGACTTCTCAGCGCAACCAATCGCATCCGCTTCCCTCGGCCAGGTTCACCTCGCTCAACTCCGCGACGGTCGACCAGTCGCGGTAAAGGTTCAAAGACCGAATGTGCGCGAGGCGTTAGTGGAAGACCTCGAAGCACTCGAAGAGATCGCAGATTTCCTTGATAAGCACACCGAATTTGGGCGGCGCTATGAGTTCACCAAAATGCTGGAGCAATTCCGCAAGAGCTTATTGCGGGAACTAGATTACCGGCAGGAACTTCAGAATCTTCTCCGTCTGCGCGAACTGGTGCGGGAATACGATCGGATCATCGTGCCGGTGCCGATTACGGATTACTCGGCAGCGCGTGTTCTAACGATGGAATACGTGCCTGGAAAAAAGGTGACGGACATGACTCCGCTGGCCCGGATGGAGTTCGATGGCAGCGCAGTCGCGGAGCAGCTCTTCCGTGCTTATCTCGAGCAGATTCTGGTGCACGGGTTCTTCCATGCCGATCCTCATCCGGGAAACGTTTTCATCACTGAAGATTATCGGGTGGCGCTTCTGGATCTCGGCATGGTCGGCCAAATCATGCCGCGCATGCAGGAAGATCTGTTGCAGCTGTTGCTCGCGGTTTCGGAAGGTCGCGGCGAAGAAGCCACTCAGATCGCGATCAAAATTGGCGACCCGACGGACAACTTCGATGATAAGGAATTTGGTCGAAAGATTTCGGAAATTGTTGCCGCGCAGAAGACGGCAACGGTTGCCCAAATGGAAGTCGGCCGAATGGTCCTGGAGTTAACCCAGGTTGCAGCCGAGACCGGTATCCGGGTCCCGGCGGAACTTAGTATGTTAGGCAAGACGCTGCTCAATTTGGATCAGGTTGGGCGGGCGTTGGATCCGGGATTTGATCCAAACGCTTCGATTCGGCGAAACGCGGCCGACATTCTGCAGCGGCGATTGATGAAGAGCCTTTCGCCAGGAAACCTGTTCGGCGGAATCCTCGAGCTAAAGGATCTTCTGCAAAGGATGCCAGCTCGCCTCAACCGGTTCATGGACGCGCTGGCAAATAACGAATTCAAAGTCTCTGTGGACGCGATCGACGAACACAAGCTGATGGTCGGCTTTCAAAAAGTGGCAAACCGGATCACGGTCGGCCTGGTAGTCGCTGCGCTGATCATCGGTGCTGCATTACTGATGCGGGTCGACACCACATTCCGCATCTGGGGCTATCCCGGACTTTCCATCCTCTTCTTTCTCGCAGCCGCCGGATGCGGCGTCGCCCTTCTAATCAATATCGTGTTCTACGATAAGTCGAACCGGGAATAGGCTGCGATAGCCTCGAGTTCGTACCACTATCCGCGAACCAGCGAACCCGCTGCCGATCGCCTAACGCCCGGTTTTTCGTTGGCGCATTAATCGGATTGCCACGGGCAGCGCACCCAACATCGAGAGAGCGATTGTTGCTGGTTCTGGTACTTCGTTAATCGGCGCCACCGAAACGGTATCCAGAATCAGGTCCGCGCTGGCGTTACCGAGACCTATATCGGTAAACTTCACCGTGGTAGCAGAAGCATCGGCTACGAACGTGTAGCTGTAATGCTGAAACGTCGGCGGATGGAAATTGCCGTTATCAGGAGGCGTCACCGTCTCATCCAGCAACGGGTCCGGGCTAGGGCCGAACACCTGGATCTGGAGCGATAACGGCCCGGCCGTGCGGATCCCAAATACGGTCGCATCAAACTCAACCGTGTAGGTCTGGCCAGTCAGCGTGGCGAAGCTTTGCGACAGCATGTTTCCTTCACTGTTCCCACCGACGTTGAACGCGGCGGCGTGTGACCCCGATGTCGATCCCTCTTCGCTGACTTCACCAACGTTGCCGAATACCGTCCAACCGACAATGGCTTGGCTGGTTTCATAAGGCGGCGTTTCGAAATCGTCATTGATGATGACAGTTTGAGCGCCTGCGATGGAGATGGAAATTGTCGCGAGAATTAGCAGAAGAGACTTCAGCATAATATCGAATTCACGACCGCGACTGAATATCCGGTTCGGGCGTGCACGCAAGCGCAATCAACCGACGCCGGAACCTTCGTGATAACTGCTTAAGGATCGACAGCAGGAAAAACGTTCTCGGTCTCGCCGGCGTCGATACCCCGCTTCAGGTTGCTATGGCGCGCGCTGTACAGAAAATAAATGACCAGACCGACAGCCAGCCAAACGAAAAACCGAATCCAGGTTAGAACGGGCAAGCTGAGCATCAGCGCGATGCAGAAAATGATTCCGGTCAGCGGGAACAGAGGAACCATCGGAACACGGAACGGACGGGGCCGGCCGGCATCTGAACGACGTAATATGATCACTCCGATACATACCAGAATGAACGCAAACAAAGTACCGATGTTTGTCAGATCAGCCAGGGAGCCGATGTCTGCCACCATCGCGACGCCGCCAACAAAAATGCCAGTCCAAATCGTGGTGATGTAGGGAGTGCGATATCGCGAGTGTATCCGGGCGAAATACGGTGGCAGCAAACCATCGCGAGCCATTGCCATAAAAATGCGAGGTTGCCCGAGCTGAAAAACGAGCAGCACCGAAGTCATTCCGGCGAGAGCGCCAGCGCTGACAAGTGCCTGGGCCCAGCGCGTTCCACCGAAGGCAGTCGCCACTGCGGCGGCATCACCAGCATAGATGGTGTATTTCTTCATGCCGGTTAGCACCGTCGACATCAACACGTACAGAATCGTGCAAATGATCAGACTGGCGATGATGCCGATCGGCATGTCCCGCTGGGGGTTTTTCGTTTCTTCGGCGGTCGTGGATACGGCGTCGAAGCCGATAAAGGCGAAGAACACGATCGCAGCGCCGCTCATCACCCCCGCAAATCCGTTAGGCACGTAGGGATGCCAGTTTCCGGGATGAACCATGAACGCCCCGAAAGATATAACGAAGATCACCACGGCCACTTTGAGGACAACGATCACCGCATTCGCTCGCGCGCTCTCTCGAATCCCATAAATTAGCACCGTCGTCACAATCGCTACGATCACCAGCGCCGGCAGGTTGAACGATATGGAATGTCCGGCAATCGTCGGAAGGGTCCGCGTAGAGAAATTGAGCAAGGGGTCGCCACCCTTGGCAATGAGGCTACTCGCAGTGGCGTGGTCGTTAACCAGCCAAATCGGGAATTTTAAGTCAAAGCAGCTGCCGCAAAACTGCACGAAGTAGGAGGACCAACCCACAGCAACAGCCATGTTCCCTACCGCATATTCCAGAATCAGATCCCATCCGATAATCCACGCTACAATCTCACCGAGGGTGGCGTAGGAGTAAGTGTAAGCTGACCCGGAAACAGGAATCATTGACGCCAGCTCGGCGTAACAAAGCGCGGCAAATCCACACGCAATCGCCGCTACGACAAAGGACAACGCGATCGCCGGGCCGGCACCTGCCCGACCAAGCAGCACGTCGGCGCCCGAGAACCAGGCTTGGATAAAATTCAAAACCGGCGTTTCCCATCGAGAACCAAAGGTCTGTCCTGCCGCCGCCGTTCCGGTAAGCGCGAAAATTCCGGAGCCAATGATCGCGCCGATACCGATACAGGTAAGATGAAACGGTCCCAGCGATCGCTTCATCTGCCGGTCCGGCGCAGCCGCTTCGCGCATTAAATGTTCCGGACTCTTTCTCCTGAAAAACGGCGAACCCATGAGCGTGCGTTAGGCTATTCGGTCGGCAGCCCGAACTCGGACGGATGGTGACAGCTCATCATCGGCGGTCAACCAGAAACGCACACGGGCTTGGCGTCGAGCGAAGTCGCGACTGCGCTGAACTGTGAATTCGCCCAGCGCCTCGACAGAGCGAGGCGCCTACAGCTGGCCCGCTGGTCAGCGCAGCGATGATTCCTCAATAATATATATATAGTGAGCGAAGCCCGAGCTATCGCCCGGCTTTCATACCGTTTTCTGTGTCGGCGATCGCCTGGTCGACATTCCGCAGGGCGCGTTGTCGCCAACCGGCTTTATTATGCTCGGCGCGCTGAAGCTCGGCCCGGGCTGCCCGGAGATGTTCCAATGCCCGTGCCATGTGCGGCTGATCGGCCCGCATCGTTCCCAGGTTTGTAGCCGCGATCGCCATGACGAGAAACAGGACGCGTTTAGATATATGCATAACTGCGGGTCTATCTGTGACGCGGCATTCGGTCAAGCGGCGAAGCGTTAGTATGGACGACTCGGCGCCAGGTTCGTAAGCTCGAATAGGAATGTCGGACGATCCATCCAGAATTATCCTGGCTGAGACCGCGGTCTCGGCCATGGAAGAAGCGCCGCGGCGCCGCCTTTTGCGACGGCGCAAAGCCGCGGAAGGTCAGCCGATTACCGAGTGCGAAAATTGCGGTGCGCAACTGCATGGTCACTGGTGCGCGAAATGCGGGCAGCCGGCGGTCGAGTACCGGCGGTCGTTTCGCCATGTCATCGTCGACATTCTTGACTCCTTTCTAAACTGGGATTCAAAATTCTTCGCCAGTTTGGGATGGCTGGTCATTCGCCCATGGCACCTGACTAATGAATTCATTCGCGGCCGCAGGGTCCGTTACCTTCATCCGGTCCGGCTGTATCTATTGGCCAGCATTCTGTTCTTCTTCGTCGTTAACTGGTGGGCCAAGTCGATTCACACTGATGGGCGGATGATCTCGGACGAGGAAGAGACGCAGCCATCGTCAACCGCGGCTCCGCCGAACGAGGACATGACCGCGACCGTCCGGGCGAAGGTTCAAAAGGCGCTCGCGAACGCGTCATCGGTCCCTCCACTACCAGCGGAATCACCGGGTAGCGCCGAGACAAAATCGAGTCGAAGAGAACGGCCGCTCATCCAATTCGACGGTAAAGAAGAGAGTCCGTTCGGCAGATGGCTTGAGGACCGCGCCAAAGAAAAGATGGGGGAACACGGGACGAAGATGGCGCTATTCGTAAAGACGCTGGTGAGCAACCTGCCCTACATGGTTCTCTGCTGCATTCCGCTATTCGCTCTTGTCCTCAAGCTTCTCTACATACGGCGGCACATCTTTTACATCGATCATTTGGTTTACGCGCTGCATATCCATAGCTTCGCTTACGCCGGGCTGATACTGATCGGTCTGGTCACAATGGGCCTTAGATATGTGGCGCTGGGCCCATTCTATGGCTGGATCATCGCGCTGCTGTGGATCGCGTTCTCGGTCCAGATTTTCCTGTCCATACGACGGGTATATCGCCAGGGGTGGATCAAAACCGTTATCAAATTCTGCGTTGGCGGTCTCGTCTATCTGGTCATTCTTCTGCTGGGACTGGCCGGAACCTTTTTTGCCACTTTGATCATTCCAGGTTGAAGGCGTGAACTAATTCTTTGCGCGCGCGTCGACTCTCGGTCGACATTGACTCGCAGTGAACCGGCTCCCTTTTCTGGCGTGTCTCGCCGGCACAATTGCCTGCTCGGCTCTGGGTGCTGACCAACGCATTGCGTTCGAACGGCCCGACTCGGTTTACATCAGCAACAGCGAAGCGTCGCTGGTCCGCAAGATCGCTGACGGCACCTTTCCCGTCGTCTCGCCCGACGGTAAGACGCTCGCTTTTTCGACGGTAGAGGTAACCGGGGGCAGCTACATACGTCGCATCGCGACCAGCGACCTAGCTACGAACGCCCGTCGCGTGTTTGACGCCATACCAAGTCAGAATTCGTACTGCAGCGCGTGGTCACCAGACGGACAACGCATTGCATTCACCATGCGCTCGGATGACGTGTGGAATCTCGCCCTGGTTCAGAATGACGGCACCGGGTTCCGAATTCTCAAAAAATCAGACCAAAATGGGACCACGCTATTTTCGCCCTGCTGGGCGCGTGACGGCAAGTCCCTGTTCTGTCACAACATGACCTACATTTATCAGCTCGGCCTGGATGGATCCGTTATGCAGCAATGGAAGATCGGAACGATGATACCTAACGGAAGCATGAGCGGTGATGGCCGCATTGACGTTTCTCCGGACGGTCGGCGGCTCCTTCTGTCTGTCGAAATGGACGAAACCTACAATCGGCCGGATTGGGACGGGCCGGTGCCGGCTTTGTGGTCGTTCGACGTGAATACTCAAGCAGCCGTTCGTTTGACGTCGAAAAATCTATTCGCCTGGGATGGCTGCTGGCTCGACAACTCCAACCTGCTGTTCGTCAGCCAACGCGCCGGGGAAAAGCAGGCGTCGATTTATCGGACTAACGGCCAAGATGTGAAACGTCTGATCGAAAACGCGCGGCGACCAAGTGTTTCCAAGCTATAGGTTCTGCGGCCCATTCCGCTCCGGCAACAATTCTTCAAAGGTGTCATCCTGAGCGCCTTTGATTGTGAAATTATTACACTGTCATTCCGAGCGCAGCGCACCGGAGCGAAGAACGAAGGACCTCCCCTACTAGCGTGACGTGTTCCGCGTTTGTGAGGGCCCCCGACTCCGCTCGGGATGACGTAGCGTTATCTTGTTTGCTGCCGCAGGTGCAACGGCCGCATTTGTGCGGACTGATACAACGCTGCCTACCCGATCGACTTAACCACTCCGCCGTCCGCCCGAACGGATGCGCCATTGATCGCGGACGCGAGAGGACTGCAAACGTAGGCAACTACACTGGCGATCTCCGAGGGCTCGATGAACCGCTTCAGAATTGAGGTTGGGCGTGCGTTCCGAAAAAAATGCTTTTCGAATTCATCCGGGGTCATGTTTTCCTGAGTGGCAAGCGTTGAAACGAACTCGGTCACACCCTCGGATGCGGTTGGACCGGGAAGAACAGAGTTTACGGTGACGTTCGTTCCCTGACAGGTCTCCGCCAGTCCGCGCGCTATCGCCAGCTGCGCGGTTTTTGTCATTCCGTAATGGATCATTTCGGCTGGAATTTGGAGACCGGACTCGCTCGAGATAAACACCACACGCCCCCAGTTACGTTCCTTCATTCCTGCCAGGTAGGCCCGGCTCAAACGGACCCCGGACATGATGTTCACCGCGAAAAATTTGTCCCACTCAGCATCGGAAATCTGTTCGAATGGCTTCGGTTCGAAAATCCCGACGTTGTTCACCAGGATATCGACCTGCGGCAATTGCCGGACAACTTCGGCGCATCCCTCGGCCGTTCCCAGATCGGCGGCGATGCCGCGGATGTCCACGTTACGCACGTCAGCTTTTATCTGAGCGAGCGCAACCCGGACCCGCTCGTCGGTCCGTCCGTTGATCACCACATCCGCGCCTTCCAAGCCTAACCGTTGGGCTATGGCGAAGCCAATGCCGGCGGTTGATCCGCTAACGAACGCGACTTTACCGGTGAACTGTAAATCCATATTTTATCTTCCTGTTGGTTTCGCTCCTACCCTGGTTCGTATTGCTATTCGCGTCCGCAACATTTAGCGGACATACAGGAAAAGGAAAATACGAAATACGAGCCTAACCGGGACCGAGAAGCTCCTCCGCCCGCTTCAGTGCTTCGCTAATCCTGCTCGCATCGGTTCCGCCACCCTGGGCAGACTCGGGCCGACCACCACCCTTGCCGGCGACGATGGCCGCTGTTTCCTGGATCAATTTGTTTGCCGCCACTTTCCCGGTCAGCTCTTTCGGCACGTTTGCGATCAACGCCACTCGGCCGTTAGCCGCGCCGGCAAGAAAGATTGGGCCATTAAACCTTGTCTTGAGAATATCGGCAACGGCTGAGAGCAGCTTGCCATCCGCGTTCGGGATTTCCGTGACGCAGCTGTTTTGAGTCCCGCAGCGCTCCGCTAATTCATGTGCAATGCTCG
>JBJMXE010000027.1:0-26894 GCA_045809745.1 Chthoniobacterales bacterium
ACCTCGTGTTTAAGCGTGTTCGTGACAAACGAATTAATTTTGGTTTGAGCCGTCTCGTGCAAGGTCGGATCTCGCACCACACCGCCGCGCCCAACGTCCTTCCGCTGGAGTTCGAATTGCGGCTTGATCAGGGCGATGATCAGCCCATCGGCAGTTATCAACTCGAATGCGTTGGGCAAGATTAAAGTCAATGAGATGAACGACACATCGATCACGCAAACATTCGCAGGCTCAGGAATATCTTTTCGAGTGAGGGAACGCGCATTCACCTTTTCCAGAACGACGACTCGCGGGTCGTTCCGAATTTTCCAGGCAAGCTGATCATGGCCGACATCGACGGCGTAAACTTTGGCCGCTCCGCGCTGTAACAGGCAGTCGGTAAATCCGCCGGTCGAGGCTCCAATATCCAAGGCTACTCTGCCGGTTACATCGATCCGAAAATGATCGAGTGCTCCTTCCAACTTCAGGCCGCCGCGTCCCACAAACCTTGGAGGAACATCGGCGGTAATTTCAGCGTCCGGGGCGACTAGCTCGGACGCTTTGGCGGCAACCCGGGTGCCGATCTTAATTTCGCCGGCCATGATCGCGCGTTGCGCCTGCTCGCGACTCGCGAACATTTCTCGGGCAACCAGAAGCTGATCAAGACGGGATTTTTTCGGCACGACAGGTTAGAAGAGAAACCGGAGCTTATTCCTCGTCTTTCTCGCGCTCTTTCAACAGCTTCTCAAGAGATGCGACATCTTCCGCCGATGCCCGGCGCCTCTGATATTTTCGGAACACGATGTCCTTCAATGTCCGCAAATCCTCGATCAGGGGCACATCGTAGTAGGTCCACGACTCATCATCGACGTGCTTGGCTTGCAGTCGCCACGCGCCACCAAATTTTGTAGCCCGCACTTCTCGCTTTCGTCCCTCGTCATCCTTCTCCTTCCAAATATGTACGGTTCGCATCCTATTGATGTATCGCTGTTGAGCGTCGAGGAGCTGGTTTTACTAACGATTGTTCGATCGGACTGAGGAACCTACATCTACTTACCATATGTGTTGACGGCCCGTCGCCGACAAACCTTACAATACGCCGATTGAAAGATGCAGTCAGATTGGCCGGTTACTTCCTGGCTGTGATTCTACTCGGCGCTTTTCTGGCGCCACCGTTGTTTTGGACATTCCAGGCGCTGGCCCGTCACGAGGGGCTGAAGTCGCTTGGCGGATTCGAATTCGAACAGTTCTTCCATCGCTCGCTGTTGATCGCCGCGCTGCTGTTGCTTTGGCCGCTGCTGCGGAGCCTGAACATCCGGCGGTTAGGCGATCTGGGGCTACGCCCCAATGCTCGCCGCTGGCGCGATCTTGCCGGAGGCCTGCTGATTGCGATTGTGCCGCTGGCGTTGTGTGGTGTGGGCCTCATTGGGTGCCATATGTATTCGCTTCGGCCAACGATCAACTGGCCATCGCTGTTGCAGACGATCGCCGCGGCTTTTGCTGTTCCGATTATCGAAGAGACATTCTTCCGAGGACTGGTTCTGGGCATCTTGCTGCGGTCCGGACGGAAATGCCTCGCAGTGTTGATCACCTCCGCGCTTTTTTCCATCATTCATTTTCTGAAAGCGCCGGAAGGCACCTCCGCGCAGGTCGCATGGGATTCAGGATTCCAATCCATTGCCCACGCGTTCCTTCAATTCGGCGACCCGGTGATGGTGCTGGCAGGATTCAGCACGCTGTTTCTGATTGGCTATATTCTGGCGGACAGCCGCATTCGCACGGCTTCGTTGTGGTTGCCGATAGGGCTTCATGCCGGCTGGATTTTGGGCAACGGGGTGTTTAATCGGATCGCCCGGCTCGAGGCAACATCATTGCCGTGGCTGGGAAGGAACTTGCTGGTCGGGCTCATTCCGTTAGCCGTGCTTGGCCTCACCTGGATCATCGTTCGAATTGTGTGGAGCCGTGAAAACCGCGTCTAACCTGTTCCAGGCAGCAGTGTCGTTGTTCTACCCACCGGTATGTGAAGGCTGCGGCACGAGCGTCGATTCCGGGAAATACCTTTGCGCCGAATGCCAGGATCGGGCACCGCGAATCGTGGCGCCGTTTTGCCAAAAGTGCGCGGAACCGTTTTCTGGCGCCATCACCGGATCATTCGCATGTGGTAACTGCGCCAACCAGATCTTGCAGTTTGATGCAGCCGTAGCCGGCTACCGTGCGCGAGGAATCGTGCGCCGATTGATCCACGAGTTTAAGTATCATCAACGGATCTATCTTCGTCACGTGGTGGGCGATTGGCTTGCCGCCGTATTGGATGACCCGCGCATCACTGCGGAAGGTTTCGATATAATCGTGCCCGTTCCGCTGCAC
Organism: Chthoniobacterales bacterium; assembly: GCA_045809745.1. GTDB lineage: Bacteria > Verrucomicrobiota > Verrucomicrobiia > Chthoniobacterales > UBA10450 > DATFCK01. Next base: position 2,347 of record JBJMXE010000027.1, read on the forward strand.
CCGGCGAAACAGCGCGAGCGCGGGTTCAATCAAGCGGCGCTGCTTGCCACATCACTCGGTAAGCGCACGAAACTCCCGGTCGAATCGGCTTTGCAGCGGGTCCGTTACACCAATACCCAAACGGCCTTCGACCGCGCCGAGCGGCTGGAAAACTTGCGGGATGCCTTCCGTTTACGCCGGGGGCGGAACGTGCGAGGTTTGCGGGTGTTACTGGTAGATGATGTTTTGACGACGGGATCCACCCTCAGCGAATGCGCTCGAGTCCTGAAAGAGGGTGGCGCATTATCGGTCTACGCCGTAACCGCAGCACGAGCTTGATTCATGGCCATTTTCAAAAAACCGGCGCTGAAGGCGCAAACGAAGAAGCGCGATATCCCGCAGGGCCTTTTCCAGAAGTGCCCGGGGTGCGGCGATGTGGTTAACGAAATCGAGCTCGCGCAGAACCACCGGGTTTGTCCGCGGTGCGATCACCACCTGACTCAGTCGGCCCAGGACCGGATTCAGCACCTGGTTGATCCAGGGACGTTCCATGAAATGGACGCCGATCTCCGTTCTGTGGATACGCTGCGGTTTCAGGGAATGGCGACCTACAAGGATCGGCTGAAGAAGTATCAGGAGAGCACCGGCCTCGTTGACGCCGTGATCACCGGCCACGCAATGATCGACGGTTACAAGATTGGTCTCGCGGTAATGGACTTTGCATTCCTGGCGGCAACCATGGGTTCGGTGGTAGGCGAACGAATCACCCGGGCCATCGAACACGCTACCGATGAAGGAGCCGCCATGATCATCGTCGCCGCATCGGGTGGCGCCCGAATGTACGAAGGAATGTTGAGCCTGATGCAAATGGCCAAGACCAGTGGAGCGCTCGCGCGACATGCCGAGAAGCAGCTTCCTTATATATCGGTGCTGACTAATCCAACTACGGCTGGGGTAATGGCCAGCTTTGCATCGTTAGGGGATGTGATTATCGCTGAACCGCGCAGCATGATTGGCTTCGCCGGTCCCCGCGTCATCAAAGAAACGACCCACCAGGATTTGCCGGACGGCTTTCAAACCGCTGAGTTCCTGCAGGAGCACGGCCTTATCGATCTTATCGTGCATCGCCGCCGAATGCGGGAGCAGATCAGCCGACTGTTAGGCTATTTCCTGGTTTCGTCGGCGGCAAAATAAGCTCCCCCGGCGATTGCACTAGTCCTTGTCGGCGCCACCGCCGCCAATAGCCGATGCGAAGCGGGCTGCCGGCGGTAAAAGAAGATGCCGTCTGGCAGAGACGGCCTACAATTTCGACTGCTGCCGCTCCACCGCCTGTCCTTTGTTTTGATATTGCCGTGAGCCACCCTTCTTCCAATTACGTGGAAAATCTCGCGTGGCTGTATGGGTTGCAGCGGTTCGGGATCAAGCTTGGTCTCGAGAACATGCACCGGCTGATCGCGGAGCTAGGTCTCGCATCAAAGCTGCCGCGGCGAGTCATCCATGTCGCCGGAACGAACGGAAAGGGCTCCGTTTGCGCGATGATTGACGCGATCTGCCGGACCCAAGATCTTAAAACCGGCCTATTTACATCTCCGCACCTCGTTAGTTTCCGCGAACGAATTCAGGTAAATGGACAGCTGATATCGGAAGAGGACGCGGGCGCTGGCCTGGGTTTGATCCGGCAGACCGTCGCTGACTGGGATCCGCATCCCACATTTTTCGAAGTAACAACCGCGCTTGCGTTGCAGCATTTTATCGACGCTGACGTTGACGTCGCGATTCTCGAAACGGGATTAGGCGGCCGGCTCGATGCCACCAATGCTATCGGGTCTACGGTCGCGGTAATTACCCCAATCGGAATGGATCACCAGAAATGGTTGGGCGACACGATCGAGCGAATTGCATCAGAGAAGGCGGGGATCATTAAACCGGACGGCCCGGTGATTTCGTCGCCTCAATCAGCCGCCGCTGAAGAGGTGCTGCGAAAGCGCGCACAGGAATGTAAAGCGCCCATCGAATTTGTGCGTGAATCTTACGCGCAAGGGCCGGTGGGATTGCGCGGAGCACACCAACGGCAGAATGCCGCCGTTGCGATTGCCGCGATTCGGGGGGCCGGCATCTACGTAGGCGAGGCAGCGATCGCGCGCGGCCTGGTGTCAGTTCAATGGCCGGCGCGCTTTCAGAGATGGGATGATCAGATCATTATTGACGGGGCCCATAATGTCGCGGCCGCTCAGGTGCTGGCGAAGACCTGGCGAGAGGTTTTCGATAGCCAGCGCGCCTCCGTGATGCTGGCCATACTGGCCGACAAAGATGTTGCTGGGATTTGCGAAGCGCTTGCACCGATTGCCTCAACGTTCCTGCTGCCGCCAATCCGCAGTGAACGCGCCTTTCAGCCTGAGGAATTGGCAAAAGTGCTTTCGTCAGTCACTCGCGAAATTCCGCGGGAGCTAACGAGTTCAATCGGCGAAGCGCTTGAATCGGCGCGTCGAAAACCTTCGCCCATTCTGATCACCGGATCGCTGCATTTTGCTGGTGACGCGCTCGCGTTCCTACAAGGGCGCCCGAGTGCGTTTGAGGAATGCAATCAGTGAACGGGGTGAGGTCGCGGTGACAATTTAAGCCAGCGGAGGGACGAGCTTGTCTCGTCCCACTCATTCGAAGCGGCAAGCTGCCGGACATGTCATGAAAATGGGACGAGACAAGCTCGTCCCTCCGAATGTTGTAGAGGCGATTGCCGCAACCGCCCGTTTATTGGATTCGGTGCTTGGCCCAACCACCACTACAATTGGGGTCGGACGTGCCGGTTAGGCCGACGGCGGTTCGGGTGTCGCTGGCGGGGCGGCGGGTTTATCCGATGCCGGCTTTGTATCATTTGCAGGGGCAATCGTAGCCGCTGGAGGAACCAGCGGTCCGGGCGTGGCTCCAGCCGGGGGCGCATCTGCAGGTGCTGTTGGAGTCGATTCTGATTTCGTCGCACCGGGCGTCGCTTTCGCCGGGGGTGCTGCAGGTGCGCTCGGAGTTGCCTCTGGTTTGGCCGCAGCAGGCGCAGGCGCCGGAGTTTTCGCAGGTGGCGGCGTGGTCGACGAGGCGGGTGGGGGACCAGCGCTCGCGCCAGCGGGAGTGGGAGCCGGCGCCGGCTTCTTCTTGGCGGCAGCTTCCGCTAAACGACCGTCGACTTCAGCGGCTTCGGTCGGGTGAATGCGATGATAATAGTCGTTAGACTTGGCCAGCTCCGGTTTCCGCATCAGCAGGGCATTGAACCGTTCGCGCCGGCTGAGCTCGAAATCCTTGTCCATCTTAATTGCCTCAAACGGACAAACCTCCACGCAAATCTGGCAGCTCATGCAGACCGAGATGTCGATATCGAACACCTTCGGATAGAACTGCGGTTTGCCCATATAATCGGGCTTCTTGTCCTCGCTCTTGGTGATGTAGATGCACTGTGGCGGACATTCTTTCTCACAGATCTTACACGCGACGCAGCGGAGCCCCGCTTCGGCATCAGTCCCGTCGAAAACCAGAAACGGAAAATTCCGGTAGTTCTCCGGCAGCGGCACGCGCTCCTCCGGATACTGCACTGTAGTTAAACGATCCTCCTCGAAATAGCTCCCGACAAAATTCCGGGCTGTTACCGCCATGCCCTTGAGGATCCCTTGGCCGATCATGTGTTTTCAATCTTGCCGAAAAAGCGCAATATTCACAGGCGAAATTTCATGGATACAAAGGTTACGCGATTGGTCGCTATCATTCTGACATTAAGCACCTCCTTCCTGGCGCACGCTGCTGATCGCACATTCGAAAGCGGACCGCAGCAGGTGCGTGTGCTGGAGCTTTTCACGTCGGAAGGATGCAGTAGCTGCCCTCCGGCCGAAGCCTGGCTGTCGAAACTGAAAGCCGAACCGGGATTGTGGAAGGAGTTCGTGCCGCTCGCGTTCCACGTTGATTACTGGGATCGGCTGGGCTGGCGCGATCCGTTTGCGGCAAAGGAATGGACCGCACGGCAATATCAATACTCGAACGGGTGGAAGAGTGAATCCGTCTACACCCCGGCTTTCGTGCTCGATGGACGGGAATGGCGCGGACGTAGCATCCCCAATGCGTCGAGCGAAAAACCGGGCGTGTTGAAATTGTCTGTCGTGGGTGACAAAGTCTTAGCGGAATTCAGGCGTTCCAATAGCGAACGTGATATTACTGATGTTCACGTTGCCACGCTTGGCTTCGCTCTGACCACGAAAGTGACGGCTGGCGAGAACACCGGCCGCAACCTTCTTCACGATTTTGTGGTGCTCTCGTTAACCGACGAGAAGCTGGTGGACGGTAAAGCTGAACTTCGCGTTGTTAAGGATGCGCGGGCCGGTGCAATCGCCGCCTGGGTCACGGCATCGAATCAGTTCGAGCCCGTGCAAGCCGCGGGCGGATGGCTTCGGTGAAATGGGGCTTTTTAGTTCTCCCCAGTTACCGGTCGACTTCGCCCATTACGATATCGATGCTGCCCAGGATCACCATCACATCGGCAACGGTGTGACCGAGACAGAGGTCTTCCAGCACGGTTAGGTTGATGAAGCTCGGCGGGCGGACACGGTAGCGGTACGGATTCGGTCCGCCGTCACTGATCAGGTAGAACCCGAGCTCACCCTTCGGACCTTCGATTCGTCCGTAGGCTTCCCCGATGGGCGGACGGAACGCGCGCACTTTGACCTTTGGATTCTGAATCGGGCCTTCGGGTAATTGCTCAAACGCCTGGTTCAAAATATCGATGCTTTCGCGCATCTCGAGCGCCCGCATCATAAGCCGGTCGTAGGTATCGCCATGATCGCCTAACGGCACTCGAAATTTGAACCGCTGATAGAATCCATATCCGTCGACTTTTCGGATGTCGTAATTGACGCCAGTCGCCCGCAACATCGGACCGGTAATTCCCGCGCTGATCGCCAATTCCGGAGTTAACACCCCAACTCCCTGGGTTCGGGCGACGACGATCTCGTTCGATAGGATCAGGGCCTCGAACTCATCCAGGAATCGCGGGTAATCGGCCACCACTTTCCGCGCACGCGCAACCCAGTCGGGTCCGGCATCAACGCGACACCCGCCGAACCGCATGTAGTCACACATCATTCGCGAGCCCGCCAATGATTCAAAAAGATCCAGAACCTTCTCCCGTTCGCGGAACGCGTACATTAGCGGAGTGCCCCACGCCCCCATGTCGCTCAACAAAAATCCCAGAAGCGAGGTGTGGTTTTGAAGTCGCGTCAATTCTGCCAGGATAATTCGCAGGTACTGGGCCCGGTCAGGAACTTCGATACCGGCGAGTTTCTCGACACTCAGTGCATAGGCCCAGTTGTTAGTCATCGAACAGAAGTAATCCAGGCGATCCGTGTACGGCATCGATCCCAGGTAGCTGGTGTTTTCGCCGATCTGTTCGTGGTTGCGGTGCAGATAACCGAATACCGGCTTGAGCTTTCGGACCACTTCGCCGTCCAGGGACACGTTCATGCGAAACACGCCATGAGTGGACGGATGCTGCGGTCCCATCGAGATCTCCAGCAACTCGCCTTCCAATCGGGAAGTCATGCCCGGCGGCGACGGCGCCTGATCGAGTTCGTGAAATCCAGTGCTCATGATTTAAAAAAAGGATTCAGAGCGACACAGATTTCCACCAGATCAGATTCTCTGAAGCCCTGAATCCCTGAAAACTTGGATCGGACCTTGTGCTTATCTCGCTTTGGCCCCTTCCTCATGATATTTTCCGCACGAGGACTTTCTCTCATGGCGAGCCCGAAAAGTAAAACCGTTGCTAGCGATGCGCTGGTGGGAATTTGGACTGTGGCCCTGACCGCCTTCGTCATCGCGGGTCTTTACTTCGGACGCGAACTCCTCATCCCGCTCGCGCTGGCAGCGCTGCTGACTTTTCTTCTGTCGCCGTTGGTATCGCGTCTTGAACGATGGATTGGACGCATCGTTGCCGTTCTGCTGGTGGTTGCGCTGATTTTTACCGCGACTGGAGCAGCTGGCTGGCTGGTCACGCGGCAGTTAGTCGATCTGGCGACAAAGCTGCCCGAGTACAAAGGTAATATCATCACGAAGCTGCATGCGTTCCGCACCCCAAAGGACGGTGCACTCACAAAATTTTCCCAAACCGTTGATGAGCTAAAGCACGAACTTCCCGGATCGGAGCCGTCACCGCCCACCATCACACGGGAAGTTGGCAAACCCGAAACGGCTGTGGTTTCCCCGCCGCATCCGCCTACCGCGGCTCTGCCGGTCAAGGTAGTCGAAACGTCCAAGGCGAATCCGTTCGAAATCGTGCAAATGATTATCACCCCGTTGCTTGGGCCATTGGGGAAGGCGGCGCTGGTGCTGGTGCTCGTCATCTTCATGCTGTTCGAACGTGAAGACGTGCGCAACCGAATGATCCGCTTGATCGGTCAGGGCCGAATCAGCGCCACGACACACGCGCTTGATGATGCCGCCGATCGCGTCTCCAGCTATCTCCGCATGCAGCTGCTGGTGAATGTGATTTACGGTGGCTGTGTTGCGATCGGCCTCTATTTCATCGGCCTTCCGAACGCGATGCTGTTTGGCGCGATTGCCACGATATTACGTTTCATTCCGTACGTCGGACCCTGGATCGCGACGATTCTCCCGACGCTCCTGTCGCTGGCCGTTTCACCGCAGTGGACGATGCCGGTTCTGACGGTTGCGCTATTCGGCGGCGTTGAGCTGATTCTGAACAACGTCCTGGAACCGTTACTTTACGGGAAACACACCGGGGTTTCATCCATCGCGCTGATTGTCGGAGCGGTGTTCTGGACCTGGCTGTGGGGACCGGTGGGTTTGGTGTTGGCGACGCCGATGACGGTATGCCTTGTCGTGATGGGGCGTCACGTGCCGCGCCTTTCGTTCCTGAGTGTGTTGCTCAGCGATGAGGAGGCTCTCACTCCAGCAGAGGATTGCTACCATCGGTTGCTTACCGTGGGCGAACAGGATGAGATGGAACTGGTCGACACCTATTTGAAGACGAACTCGTTAACGGCACTTTACGATAATGTACTGACGCCGGCGATCACGCTGGCAGAGATCGATGCCAGGCAGGAAGCGCTCGATCCGGAGCAGTTGGCCGAGGTTAGGAAGAATCTGCGAGATATCTTGCAGGACCTTTCAACTCGTCCGGCCTTCTCAGGCCAATCGCACACTGAAAAACCGCAGATCGGAGTGGTGTGGGGCTTTGGCTGCCGCCTCTATTCGCTGCCCGCGCGGGCTGAACGCGATGAGCTCGGGGGTGTGATGCTCACACACTTGCTGCAATTGCACGGGTTCGATGCGCTGAATGCGACAGTGAGGTTGGAGACAGCCGACCAACTCGAGCTGGTCGATAAACACGAGGCGGAAGTTGTTTGCATTTCGGTCGTTGCCCCATCAACGGTCATCCACGCGCGAAATGTTTGTATGAAACTGCGGGCGAAGTTCCCCAGGCTAAAGATCGTGGTCGGTTTGTGGGGATTAAACGAAAAAGTTTCTGAACCGGGAACCCGCCTGCAAGAATCTGGTGCGAACGAAGTTGTCGGCTCACTAGCCGAAGCGATGCAAGTAATTTCCAGATTCGCGCGACCAGCGAGCCTGCCAATGATCGCGGCTCCGAAACCGGCGGATGAGGAGGAACGGCTTGCTGCGCTCGTCGAAACCGAACTCATGGACAGCAAACCTGAGCCGTTTTTCGATCGGATTACATCGAAACTGTCTCGTATTTTTGAAGTGCCGATCGCTGTTTTCACGCTGGTTGATTCCGAGCGTCAGTTTTTCAAGAGCCATACTGGGCTTCCCGAAGATTTGTCGGCGGCGCGCCAGACTCCGCGCGATGTCTCGGTTTGTGGGCACGTGGTAGCAGGCAACGAAATGATGGTAATCGAAGATCTGATGCGCGACCGCCGTTTCGCGAATAATCCGCTTCTTCGTGAACGCGGACTGCGTTTTTACGCCGGCGTTCCGGTCCGCGCTCCAAACGGCCAGCCGTTGGGTTCTCTTTGCATTATGGACACCGCGCCTCGCCACCTCACCCGGCGTGAGAAACGGTTACTCCAGGAATACGCCGATGAAGTCAGCGAGGAGGTCGCCCGCCGCGCTGAAGCCGACGCAGTCGCGGCTTAATAGGCGGAGCTGCTAACAGCCACAGATGGACACAGATCTACACAGATCGGAATTACTGAACCCCGATCCCTAAACCTGAACGCTTTCATATCTGGTTTGATCTCTGTTAATCTGTGGCCGTAACATTCTCGGCTCCGTCGACCTGCGGACGAGCAGTATAGTGCGCTTTCGCCCGCTCCAGCACTTCGTCGTGCGGAGTTGGCTCGTACTCGAAGTCGTCAGGCTGCACGTAATCTTTACGCATCGGATAATCTTCGAATTCGTCCCACATCAGGATGCGTCGCAGATCGGGATGGCCATCAAAATGGACTCCGTACAAATCGTAAATCTCCCGTTCCTGGAGCTCAGCGCTTCGCCAAATCGGCGTTAACGACGGCAAATGCGACGAGCTCGTTCGATCCGCGGTACGCATTCGAATGATCACTGGCCCGTGTTTCAGAACAATAGAGTAAAGGTGGTAAACGACTTCAAGGTAGGCTGGGATCTTTTGCTCGGTCGTTTCCGGCACTTCTTTCTCCACGCCGTCGACCAGCTTCTTCACTTTGACCGTATTCTTCACCGTCCGCTCGAGCCAATCCACTCCGGTCACGTTTGAGCAGAAATCGAGATGGAGATCGGGGGCGTCGCGCACGAATTCCGCCACTTTGAACGCATGCTCGCGATCGACTAACAATGACGCCTGGGCCGCCGGGCTCGGATTCGGGATGATCTCGATCTTCGCGCCGCTCACGGCCGCTTCGATCCGTGATTTGATTTGTTCGGGCGTTTGCATCGTCAACCCGTAACGTTACCTCGCATCTACTAGCTCAACCTTCCCGCTCGATCATCGGCGGCTGGAACAGCTCCCGGTTCGCCGCCGGCTCCAGATCGTGTTTGCCAAAATCGGGTACCGGAAATTCGCTCGGCTCATCGGGTTTGAGGAAATCCGCTTTCCCGGCGCCGGTCAGTTTTTGTTCCTCGATCTTCCGCTGAAGTTCCATGAAAGCGTGCAACAAGGCTTCCGGACGTGGTGGACAGCCGGGAATGTAAACGTCCACTGGAATGTATCGATCGATTCCTTTGAGGACGTTGTAACCCTGCTTGAATGGTCCGCCGGAAATCGCGCACGCACCCATCGCGATGACGTATTTCGGATCGGGCATCTGGTTATAAAGCCTAACGACCTGCGGCGCCATCTTCTTGGTGACCGTCCCGGCCACAATCATCAAGTCCGCCTGGCGCGGTGATGGCCGGAACACTTCACCGCCGAATCGCGCAATGTCATAACGCGATGCCGCGGTGGCGATCATCTCGATTGCGCAACAAGCGAGCCCAAACTGGAGCGGCCAGATCGAATTGCGCCGGCCCCAGTTATAAAGCTCTTGGACTGACGTCACCCAAATGCCCTGTCGCTGCAACTCGCTGCGCAAACCTTCGTCCAGCTGATCGCTCATAAGCCGCCGCCGACACTCGATGGCTGATGTTGGGCACTGGATTTTGGGTGCCGGTACCGACGTGGCAGAATTGCTTTCATCTAGAGTCTAGTATCCAGCATCCGGGATCTGATCGCAAAGCGATCTCACCTAACCCAAGTCAGGCATCCTTTCATCCACGCCCAGACCAGTCCCTCGATCAGCAGCAATAAAAAGATCAAAATGGCGATGAATGCGCCGACCGGGAGACCAGTGAACGCCACCGCAAATGGCACCAGGAAAATCGCCTCTACGTCGAAAATCAAAAAGATGATGCAGTAAGCGTAATACTGGAGCCGGAACTGAACCTGGGCTTCGCCAACCGATTCAACTCCGCATTCGTAGGTGGCGTTTTTGGCGGCGCCCGGTTTCGGCGGTTGAAAGAAGTATCGCCAGGCCCAAGCCAAGCCGAGCGGCATTACCGGGAACACGACGGCCACGGCGCAGAACACAAGGATGAACAAATACGGATGCGGCGACATCGAATAGGATTCGTCGGATAATAATCCGAGTGCCGGTTCGTGGCCAGTCAGTTCCGGTGAATTCCGGTGCGGGCCGGGGCAGTTCTGTAGCCGCCCCGCTCTGTCGAGGCGCGATTCACCCACCAACCCGCACGGCGACCGAACGCCGTGGCTACAAGGATTCAGATTTGCGCTTCAACCTTACCGTCCCCGCCTACACTCTTCATCCGCGATCCGTCACAACTGCGACCGGAACGGGACCGACATCCATTCCGTGGCGCGCTCCCACAGGGATCTTTTTTTGAACTCATCCAGTGTGTATTCGCGCGCCCGTCCGAGATCCTCCTGGAACATCGATTCCATTTGCTTGCCGAAACCGGGATCGTAAACCACCACGTCGAGCTCTTCGTTGATCTCGGATGAACGGGCATCAAGGTTTGACGACCCGAGCATTGAAAACAGGCCGTCGATGACCATGCATTTCTCGTGAATCATGGTCGGCTGATATTCCCAAATCTTCACTCCGCCCTTCAGCAATTCTCCGTATGCGGTGCGCCCGGCCGATTTTGTCAGCGGCTGATCGTTGTTAGGCCCAGGCAGAAGCAGACGGACATCCACGCCGCGTTTCGCCGCTTCAGTTAACTGATTGACCTGGTCTTCAGTAGGCGTGCAATACGAATTGGTGATCCAGATCGTCTTGGTGGCAGCGGTGAACGATACCGCCTGCACCAGCGGCACCGGCGCCATCGAAAACGAGCGGGAGGTCACCACCTCGGCTTTCAGGCTGCCGGCCTCGCTCAATTTCGGAAACTGAGCTGCACCGGTGATCGCTTCCTCGAAAGTCTTGATCCAGTGTTCCTGAAACGCGGCCTGAAGTTCGGCGACCAACGGCCCTTCGATCCGCAGGTGAACATCACGCCAATGTTTGGGATCCTGCGCGTTGCCTGACCATTTGTCGGCGAACCCGACGCCGCCGGTAAACCCGAGACGGCCATCCACTACCAGCACCCGCCGGTGAGAGCGCCGATTGGTTCGGTCCACGCGCCAGGAATGGGTCGGATGGTAGTAGGCGAATTTGCATCCGGCCTCTCTCATCATTTTCACGTCTGAGTTTTTCAACCGCCAGCCGGAGCCAATTCCGTCAAGTAGTACACGAACTTCGATTCCGTCTTTCGCCCGCTGCGATAATGCATCGCGGAATTTTCGACCAGTGTCATCGGAGTAAAAAATAAACCCTTCGAAGTTGATGGTCTGGTGCGCAGACTGGATTGCTTCGAGCATGGCCGGGAAGTATCCGTCGCCATTGTTCAACAGCTCGATTTTGTTCCCGCCAATCAACACCGGGTTCGCCAGCGCCAGCGCTGATCCGACGAATTCCGGATCGGCCACGGCGAACCCGTGCTGGAAATGATATTCAACCGTGTGCCGCCGAATGAAAAACAAGCAAAACAGGACCACTACCGCCACGAACGAAAGAGTGATAGCGATCCATTCGCCAATAGCCAATCTCCACCAGCGGTTATTGAGCCAGTGTGATCGGCGACCAGCTTTACGTGCCATGACAGAGGATCATTTGATCCGACAGGAAGATGCCGGTTGCAACAAATGAATCGCGCGCGCGATTTCCGGCATCAACTGGGGCTGCGACCGGAGCAGTTGCCGTTCATCGTTAGGCTAGTGAATGCCTAGTTGCCGGAACCACTCCTTACGATCGAGATAACGGCGGTGCAGCCGGATCCGACCGTCAACAATGTGGAATACGCCGCAGCCGCGCAATTGAAACGAACGTCCAGTTGGTGCGGCATCCCGGTAAGGTCCATCGAAGGTGGCGTGGGCCTGCCATTCCAGGACCGCCCAATCGTGATAGCCGTAAATGAGCGAGTACGGTTCCTTCTGCCAGTTAGGAAATGCGCGGAAAAAATCTGTGAAGTGCGCGCTGATTGACTCCTGTCCATTCAGCAGTTCGCCCCAGGTGTAGAGAACCTGCCCGTGAGGTGAATAAAGCGCCGCCAATTGGTCGGCATCATGGGAATTCGCCGCAGCGATCCAGGCCTTAATCACGTCCGCAACATTCTGCATAAGAAAGATGTGGTCTGCGCCGGCCAAAACGCAGGGGGCCAGTGTGCAACGTTACGTTGGTGTCGGTCAAGCTAAAGTGAATGCGGAAAAAGTTCGGCCTCCAATTCGACCCAATGGCCGCTGAAATTTCCAGGTTGCACGCTTGACGGACGAAATCAGCCGCGGTTCAAATCGGGATCATGACCCCGCTCCTGAAAGGCTTGATAAGCGGCCTCATATTTGGAGCCGTGGACGTCGCTCTGATGTTGCCAATGTCATTTCCGGACAAACGGACGGCGCTTGTAGCCGCGTTTCTCAGCCGATTCGGCATCGGCCTGGTTATCGCGCTGGTGAATCTGCCGACCTGGCCCGGGTGGTTGATCGGCGCAGTGTTCGGTCTGCTGTTAAGTCTGCCTGACGCGGTTGTAACAAAAGCTTACGCACCGATTCTGGCCAGCGGGTTGATCGGCGGCATCATCATTGGCGGATTGACCCACGGGTGGAGCGCCCGGAATTAGCCATTGTTGTAGCGCCGGTGCCGACCGTTGGGAACACGAGTCGAACATCGCTGAAGCGGGCTGCGGGAGCTTGCTCCTCCCTTGCTGACGCAACGATCGAACCTGGCCCTGCTGGTTTGTCCGAATCGCTGCAGCCCGTGTTCTACGGATCGCCCGTACCGGATCGTCGGGTCAGTGCCCGAACGGTTGGTCCATCTGCATACGGCGCATGTCCTGTCCTTCCATGCGAGTCATGATGCTCTGGTCCCGCCGCTGCCGATCGGCAAATGGATCCTTCAAAACGAAATCAACTCTGACTGCTGTTTCCGAGCGGGTTTTCACGCTGGCAACCGACCTTGCCGTTTTCCCGACCGATGTCGTCAGTTTAAAACTGCCAAGCGGCAGGTGCTCCAGCACGTAACGTCCTTTTGAGTCAGTGGTGACGACGGCTGATCGGCCCGTAATGTCCGTTCGTTCTGCTCGAACCTCCGCGCCCGCAACAGGTTTGCCGACGACATCGGTAACGACACCGGCGATTGAATTACCTTCCGGCCGCGCCGACGCGATCGCCACGAGCAAGCTGAATACGACAGAGATTGCGAGCACACTTTTCATGCAAACAAAATAACATCGGACTCGCCGAATTCCAATCCTCCCAACACCGTTCCGAGGCTCCGCGTCATTCCTGCGCAATTGTTAGGTTCAGGTGGAAAATGCGGCTTCGCGTTCGCATCGATTTGTCCGAAGGGTAGAGCGTTCGGCAATAACGGTTAGGTGACATTTTGCCTCGCCATCGTTTAGGACCGCGGGTTCAGTGACGAAACGCCTGATGCTGGGAGCGGCGAAGGTTCTGTCGCTCGAACCGGCGATTAGCTTTGATCGTGTCCGCAGTGTTCCGGTTAAGGGGCCGGTCAACTGAAGTGTTCGAAAGACGCGCTCAACGAGTCATTCTGAGTCGCAGGAAGCGCTTGGCCGTTGGCTGCGAAGTAGCAGGGTCTATCACCGGGACAGAATCGGTGACCTTCACCAGGACCAGATCTCCCGATCCGGATTCGAGGACAGAGGCTCCGGATTGGTTCACCGTCCACACTCCGTCGTGGCCTCGGGTCAAAACGCTGGACCATTGCCCGGAAATTAGATCGGAGCATCCTTCGACGACGTAAACAATATCACTGGCGCCGTTAGTCCGGTGGAATTGCATCTGTAAATGATTGCCACTGATCGTGACAAGCGGAACATCGGATGAAGACTGGAAATTCGTGGATAGAAGATCGGTCAGGGCGAAAATATCCACACCCCCACGAATAGTGACCAAACCTGCATAGTCTGCTTGCGCGGGTGACGATTTTATGGTGACGGCGAAAATCGGACCCGAATAGATTTCGTTAGGTAGCAGTATTCCGGGAACGTTGGCGAAAAAGACGCTGCCATTCGGCACAAGAGCGGCCGTGGCCGCGCCGTTAAGGGTGAACTGAAGGTCGTTCAGAAAGAGATTATCAGTCGAGCTCGTATTCTTAAGCGTTCCTGAAAAAGTGATTTCGATTCCGACTGGACCGGATTGAACCGAAGGAATCAAATTGAGCTCGAGCGCCGCCGGCACCGAACCGGTAAGCAGGACCAGCGCAAAAAGGAATGAGGCAACGCGCTTGTTCATTGGCCAAGCCCGAAAAGGGTCGCGTTATTGATCGCGAATACCGTTCCATCCGGTCCGACCAACGTTGGGGTATACGCCTCGCCGATGCCGGGGGTTAGAGTGATCGTCTCGGTTAGGCTGTTAGAACCGAGATGCCAACGATACATCTTGCCATCTTCGTTGTTCACCAACACCGATCTCGTGGCTGGATCTATTACACCGGTGTTGATGCACCATTCCCGGACTGCGTTAGGGTGGTCGGCTACGAAATCTTCGTCCGGGGTGGGACCAGCAATGGTCAAAATCTCCTTCATTACTTGCGCGCCCGAGATCGGGTCGGTCATCTGGTCGCGCGGATCGAGAATAGCCAGGCGATTCACGCCGTCGCCGCCGGCTTCTGCGTAGTTGTTATACTTGGTCATCACCAGGTAGGGCGAATTGCCATGGTACGAAGGCACCATTGACACCGGAACAACCGAGGCGGTGTCGTCCCAGCCGAAAGCGCCGGGAATCTTTGACTCAGTCAGACCGCTGTTAAAATGAAGCAGCCATCCTCGAAGATGATTGGAGTAAAATGGGCTCTCCAGGACGCCATAGAAGACATCGCCGTCTGGCCCGACGGTTGGTGACGCACTTCCGTCGTCGAAAAGCGCGGAATCGTTCCCTGGATTGTTAGCATCCTTGAGCCGAACTCTTGCAATCGGTGCAAGGGTCCGGCTGTCGAACGAAACGAGATAGCCGGCACCATAATGGATCCCGCTCAGTGGCTGCGCATCGGAAACAACCACATAACCGACTTTGTGATCGTTGCTTAGAGCGGGAGCACAGTTGTGCACTACCTTGGTGATGCTGTTGTCGTTCGCCAACGCAGCTGCCGAAACCCAGCTTCCGGTGCCGTCATGGCTGATCCGGGCCACGCCGCTTTGCAAATTCAGCGGGGTGGTCCCGCTGACATAAAACCCGAAGAAGATATCTCCGTATCGATCGACCGTGATCGGTGTGTTTATCTGCACACTCGCCTGATAGGTGGCGGCATCGGCGTTGTAGTTAGCTAATCCGTAAAACGCGATCTGTCCGGTTCCTGAACTGCTGCTGGAATCAGGATTATGCCGGTAGTAAAGCGTGCCCCCGGCGCCGGCGAAAATGAGGCGGTTCCTGGGCGTTAGCCCAAGCGGAAAACTTGGGATCCAATTATGAGACGGCAAAGTGTAGTCAGTCGTCTGAGTCCATATCAGCGCGCCGCTTCGTGCGTTACGCGCTTCCACTCGGAACCCGTCGCCGGCTCCGGTCTTGACCGGAAGAATGATGGTGTTGGCGCGGGTAATGACCGGCGAACTGTAGTGAATGTGTAAATCGTTCCAGTCATATTGAGGCTGCAGATCGAGTTGTGTTTGCCAGAGTATTTGCCCTAACGATTGCGAGGCTGCGGCAGAAATCGCGCTGTGCTGAGGGTCGTGTCCATAACTTCCCCACGGAACCCGCATACTTTGAGCCGCCAGGTTCGCCAACAGGAAGCAACCGGCGATGGCGACGATCGCCCGAATTAACATGGGATTGAAAGCACGGTCGAGCCGCCGATCCCTCGCCAAGCGCGTTGTCACCCAATTCTCCCCTCCGTCAAACGACGGCGAAGCCGACCCCTTTTGATCGATCTCCAATTCGGACGTCGTTATTTTGCCAGCTTGTAGCGAAGTGCGATCACCGCAGCCAGCGCCAGGCCGAGCAGCAGCAAGGTCTGCCCACTCTCGGGCACACTCACCGGAAGCGCAACGACTGCGGCGTGGATTGGCAGTACGGATGCGAATAAGCCCAGAACTGTCAGGCCCGCCAAGTTTATGTTTTTCATATTTTTTTCGCAGCCCTGTGACGCCATGCGATCAGCGCGATTAGGGCGACACCCAGCAGGATTACGGTTTGGCCCGACTCCGGCACGCTTACCGGCGGCGCCGCGGGGCCTGCCACTGCGGAAGCGGCGAAGACGAACATGGCGGCGATGATCAACATCGTGCGTTTTGCATTTTGATTCGCAGCGGTCTGCGCCCTGGTTCGCGATAATCGGCGATGAACCAAAATCAGACTAACCAAAGCGAAAGCGAGTAGCGCAAACGTCGCGCCGCTTTCCGGAACTGGTAATAGTGGAGACAGGCCTAACAATGTGGTGCTCATAAGTTTTTCGGTATTTATTTGGTTTGGTTAACGTCTGGCAACTTTGGTTAAGCGAGGGCGATCGACAATGGGGCAGGGGAAGTCAGGCGGCGGTGGCAAGAGCTGAAAAACAAAAGCAACGAGAGGACCGAAGCCGTGGCAGCGGGTTGAGAGGCACACCTTGTGATGCGGTCCGACTGGCTGAATGATGAAATCGACCCTGAGGAGTGGCGTTCCCGATGGCAAGCTTAAATTTTGGTATTTACGGTGGCTACATTTCGAATGCCTGCTTCGCAGCTGAATTTCAGCGCCGCGCTCCCCCTCTCAATCACAGGGAGCCCAAGCCGAAAAATCAGCCTCGCGTTCGCACTCGTTTTTAGTCAATAAAAGGCCACAGTGAAAGCTTTGCGCGGCGACGCGCATCGGATCGATGTCTGAGGCAACCGATCACACTCTGCTGGAAGTGCTCCTGGACTCCTGGGACCGGAACAATGCCATCCTGGCGAATTTCCTTCGCATCCTTCCCAGCGGCGGCCTCGATGCCCGCGCGATCGAGACCAGCCCATCGATCGCGCAGATGTTTAACCATATCCATTACGTTCGGCTGGTGTTCGTTGCTGAGGACGCGCCCGAGTTCGCGATCCCTGTGCCGGAAGAAGAGTGGGGGAACGAGCAGGATATTGATCGTCTAACGGGGATGTTGAACGAGAGCGCGAAAGTAGTGCGCGATGCGGTCCGGAGCCGGGTGGAATCAGGAGGCGCAATGAACATGCATTACGACCATCCCATTCTGATGCTCCAGCACATGATCTGGCACGAAGGCTATCATCATGGGCAAATGAAGCTGGCCCTCAAAGCGGCGGGCCTAACGGTGCCAAACGAAGTGGCGGGTCCGGCGACCTGGCGGGTTTGGATGCGCAAAACCTCAAGGCATGCTGTCCGTTAAGCCGCTCGAGTTGGCCAACCTGGATGCGGCAGTCGCTCTCTTTGATGCGCAGCTTCGCGAGCACAACATCGTCACGCCGCTGACCGACCTCCACAATGTCGCGCATGCAGTGTTGGCCGACCCATTGCTTGGCTTTGTGTTGGTAGCGGCGATTGAAGACAATCTGGTCGGATTTGCTTATGCGGCTTCCCATCTCAGTCTCGAGCATGGCGGGATCATTGGCTGGCTGGAGGAACTCTATGTTGTTCCGGAGTGGCGCGGCCGCGGCATTGGCTCGCGTTTGCTCACCGAAAACATAGCGCGCGCTCGACAGCTGAACTGGCGAGGAATAGAGCTTGAGGTTGTGGCCGGTCATGAACGCGTCATCCCACTTTATCTGCGTCACGATTTCCAACCCGTCTCACGGGCTCGATTGTCCCGGATTTTCTGAATGACCGCTCTGCCTAACCAGTCGATCCCCCAACCGCACCATTATCTGCGTCCTAACAAATGGTGCTTGGGGGCAACTGGGAGATCAGCAAACGCTGGTCGGTTACCGCTGAGGTGGGTGGTGTCCTGGATCGATTCCATGTGATCTCAGCCGTGACCTGCCGCTTCTAGTGCCCAGTGCTCGTTAGGCTAGGGTCGGTGCGCAATTGTGCGCTGGAATGGCGATTGAGGTCAATCGCCGCTACCTGCCCGGCACCGGATTGAACATCGTGGTAGCGACCCGGCCCCCGCTAAATTCGGCTATCGCGCTGACATCAATCGAGAACGACCGAAGCGACTGATGCTTGCAAGTTAAGATTTGCGGGTAGGCTTTCCGGCTGGGTAACTCCGCGCCGCCCGAAGACGATAAACCGCCACCAAGCCGAGAGTAGCCGCTGCCATCAGCCAGATGGACGCGCCACCCTCCGGAACGGTCTGGGGGCTCAATGCCAGCGCATAACGGATCTGGGCGATTCCGGGATCTGTGCCTGCGGGATCCTGTGAGTTTCCTTCAATTGTTAGGGTAACGCTGGTAATCGGCGTGGAAGAAGTGGCCGCGAACAGCGCGGACGTCATTCCGTCGAGGTCGTTGCTGACCGTCCCCAATAGCGTTGCGCCGCTAAAGAAATCCAATCTGATTGGGAACGATCCCTCGAAGGCGTCGGGTTCCGCTTCGAGCCCGAAAGTGCTCAGCCCTTGAGAGAAACTCAAGGTAACCGAAGTGGTTGTGAGGTAGTCGACAGGTGACAAAACGCGGGGCGTGCTCGTCTCGGCGTTGGGAGGGGAACTCCAATTGAACCACGTATCGGGCACCGTGAACTTCTGCATCAGGGTGGAGAACGTGACGGTCAGATTCGAATCCGAAAGAGTCGGGGTGGTGTCGCCATCCGGGCCGGTGATCGGGATCAAAGTCGTGGAACTGGTGTAGGTGCTGTTCGGTTGCGGAATCTGCATGAACGCTGCCTTCGCCGCCGGATCCCAGAGGAACAAACCCGCGAGGGCGAGCATGGCGGAATTTCTCAACAGTTTGGTTGTCATCGAAAGACAAAAAACTCTTTTACCGTGGAATTTGTCAATAGTATTTCCAGAAAAGGTGCTTTTTCGGCAGTGTCTCACGTTATTTACATCATTTTCCTGACGACCACGCCATGAGCGACTCGCGATTCGCCAGGTCAACTTCTGATCAGGAGGCCGGCGACACTGAAGATGGCGGTGTTGGCGCCGATGCCGAGAGCCAGCGCTAAAATTGCGATCAGCGAAAAAGCAGGTTGCTTAGCGAGCTGACGAAACGCAAAACGCAAGTCGTTCATGCAGGCACGAAAACGAGCCGCTGAGATTTAATCGCGAAACCCTGGCCGGTCCAAGCGGATTCAATCGACTAACGAGCGTCACAGATGTTTTCGCGGGCGCCAGCGTACCTGTCCGGGAGCTCCAGCGATTTAGCGGCAGTCACGCGGCAGGCAGAAAAAGTGGGCAATGGATGTTTCGGAACTTTCGTGCCGCCGAACATGGGTCCCGTTACCCTCGCCACAACTAATTTTCTTCTTTAGCTCGCTCAGCTGCTTTTGTAGCAGATTGACCATGTCGGTGCGATTGCGGCTGCCAGGACACATGATATTTCATCACGACCTGAACCTGATGGTCGTCAAACTCAAGGGCGTGCTCAATCCGGAGCGGATCCAGCGCGACATCGCATTTGTTACCGCCGCGGAATCTCGTGCGGCGAAGCCGTTCAATCGCTTCGTCGATATGTCGGCGATTACGCAGATTCGACTGGATGTGGCCCAGGTCTCCAAAACGGCGAAGCTGCGCCGGATGGACTACCTTGCTTGCCCGACGGTTAAATCTGCCTATTTCGTCACCACGAAAAGGGCTGCCCAACTCGCCGAGATGTGCGCGGCCCTAACGAAAGCGTCGTCTTTGCAAGTCGAGGTATTCGAAGATATCCGGGCCGCGGCGGAGTGGCTCGGGGTGACGGAGCAGGATCTGGCGGGCCCTCGAAGTTTCTAACGACCGGTAAGTTGCCGCCTGAGGATCGCCTTCTGTATCTCTTTGTGTTCTGCCCTCGCTTTGAGGTCTAGCAGTTTGAACTCGATGAGAATGGCGACAAACGGCAGCGAATAACCCGCGGCGATTGCCACGGCAGCCCAAAAATCCACGGGATCGAATCCCCACATCTTACCTCAATTATACTGCAGTCCACGCGCCGCGCAAAGCTGGAGCGCACGCATTCTGACAGCCGCTGTTCAGTGAGCGCCCCTGCGTTCGATATCACATATACTTTCTTGGCGGCCTCTGCCATAACAGGGCCGGAGTTACGATCACCGGCGGGCCGCGGGTATGCCGCACGATCGCGACTTACTGGCTATGTCCTTTTCCCGTCATCGACCGACCAGCGACCAGCCCGCGTGGAAGCTTCGCCTCTACCTGATCATCTTCGAAAGCGGCACCCGTGGCGGAAAGGTATTCGATGTCGCGTTGCTGATCGCAATCGGGCTCAGCATTACCGTCGTGATGCTCGAAAGCGTGCAGCCGATCCGGTCGGCCCATAGCGGTCTCATTGCAACCCTGGAATGGACCTTTACCATCTTGTTCTCGCTCGAATACATCGCACGTCTGATCTGCGTCCGAAGACCACTTCGTTATGTATGGAGCTTTTACGGAATCATCGACCTCTTCGCGTTTCTCCCGACCTACCTCAGCCCCTTCATTCCAGCGGCAAATTATCTCTTAACAATCCGCGTCCTGCGGCTTCTCCGCGTTTTCCGGATCCTCAAGCTCGCGCACTTCATGCAGGAAAGTCAGACGCTGAAGACTGCTCTTTATGCCAGCCGCCAGAAGATTGCTGTCTTCATCTCGACCGTTCTCGCGATCGTCCTCATCATGGGCACGCTCATGTATTTGATAGAAGGCGAGGAGCATGGCTTCGACAGCATTCCGCGCAGCGTTTACTGGGCGATCGTCACCCTAACGACTGTCGGTTATGGCGACATCACACCGCACACCGTGCTGGGACGGGTCATGGCGTGCTTTATTATGATCATGGGCTACGGCATCATCGCTGTTCCGACCGGGATTTTTTCGGCGGAATTGCATCACGCGTCTCACACGCGACAATCGCGCATCTGCGCCGACTGCGACACGGTTGAAACCGACGGGCAGGCCCGCTTCTGCCGACGCTGCGGGAAGGCATTCGGTTAACGCGTTTTGAGCGAAAATAGACTCGCAAGATTAAGTTACTCGCGGTCGAACACGTAGATCTTGGGTTTGCTCTGGCTCTGGTCGTGCACGGTGATGGTAAGCGTTTTGCCGTCGGGGGAAACTTCATCCTGTTTCGTGGCGATAGGTTTTCCGCCGATCTTGTCGGTTAGTTCCACGATGCGTTCATTCACACGGCGGCCGGAAGAGGTGAGGCCTGCAGGCAGATTGGCGCCGGTAACGGGATAGTCCTTGCCATCGAATTCTATGTTTTTGGTGATTTCGGAAGCGATGAACGAAAGGCCATCGTGTCCGAAGGGCTGGATCTGAAGCTCGTAAGCTTGTTGGTCAAGGGTACTTTCCCACGTGCCTGCAAATCCCGCTCCGCCCGCAGTTCGCTTGTACACGTAGTCGGTGGTGTTGCTCGAGCCATCGGACTTCATATTTGTGAAGTGATCGGTGAGTGTGTCGCCGTTCTCAGAAAGCTCCCATTTCGCGCTGACCGTGACGTGCCCGTCCTGCTTGCGCACGATTTTCCATGATTTCGAGCCGTCGACGCTGACGGCCAGCGTGGTCCCGAACATGCCCGGCTGATCTGATCCGTCCAGGACGATCGTCTCCGGGCTCCCGGCGCCAAAATCGAACACATACTTGTTCGGGCCGACGCTGGACACCTTCATCTCGTCATTGATCTTACTTCTCGAGAGATTCAGGTTCCATTTACCGACGAAAGGGTCGGCAGTCTTGCCAACTGCCGCCGCCGGAGGCGAAGTCTGACCGGATGCGGTTTGCTCCAAGGGCGTAGCGGCGCAAAGGATCGCCATAAGGCAGATGGATGAGTTCGAGGACATGGTGCAGGTGCAGCTGACCGCCGCAGCCGATCTTTTCAGCGCTGCGCAAATATCACAACCCAAAAGGTAAGCGGGCGGCGAACATCTGTGACCCCATTTGAGTCCGGTTCAACTGCTCGCTGGCGCGGCGATCCGTTTTCTGACAAGATTCGCCCCTTTAGTTAGGGTCGATGGCGACTCATCCCTGACTCTGCACGGATGGGCAGGGGAGCCACGGATCGCCGGACTAACTAATTGTTACGCAAAACGAAACAAGCGATGACGCCTGATCTCCGAGCAAGGCAGCCAAAGCTACAAAAAAGGCGGCGCAACAAAGCCAAGCCCATCGGAGAAAGCCCGCTCTTGTTAGGCGAGCCGACCGGAGCGAAGGCGGCTTGCGCCGAGCAGGGCAGCCAGAGACAGAAAAAACAGCGCTAACGTAGAAGCATTTTCGGGAACGCCGTTGCTCACCGCGGCGTCGCCCAGATCATGGAAAGTGATGCTGACGAAACCCTGCTGGCCGTTGACAACGATATTTTGCTGTTGTGGCGTACCATCGGGCATCTGGCCACCAGTTGCTGGGTTGTCGCTGATGACAGACAGCACATTGCTCGAATTCGGACCGTTGTTGAAGACCCCGTTGACAAAGTTGGAGTTGTCTGGCTCCGTCCAGAAGTTATTAAAAACACCGAACTGGATTGATGGATTGAATGTGAGCGTCCAGTTGTCCGGGCTGTTAAGCGACACCACCGATGAGGTGACGTTGGTTAAATCGAAGAGCACTGTCAGACTGGTGGAAGAGTTCTCGGTAATGTCCAAGGTATGAAGAGGCAGGATGTTCCCCCCAAATGCCGATCGCCCTGGCAGGATCGCGGCAAAGGCGATTGCCAAAAGTGTGATCCGACCAAATTGGAACAGGCAAAGCCGGATGGTTTGTTTCATAGGCTAAAGATGTTTCAAGGTTTTTAAAACCCGATCCCACGCCTCCCAGTTCCGGGTTGTGGAGGCATGCTGACGACCCAGAGAAGAAATCGTCAAGCGCAAAAATCGTAGTTTCAAGCAATAACCAGACATCTTACGATGGGCGCGTCAGATCGGACGGACCAAGGCGGCGGCCGAGTCGTAACCCGTTGAGGGCATCGTTCCGAATTCTTTTTAGTCCCCTAACGGTTTGAACTTACAGAGGTAGAGCAGAGATGCCGGCTTCATCGCCTGCGGACCATTGGCAGATTATATCAACGATCCGAATAGCGTCTTCGTAACAAGGGAGCTTTGAAAAGTGAGGGTGAGCAGATTGCGACGGGCACGTTGCTGAAACCGTTTGTTGACCATCGGAAATACTGGCCGTTAGAACAGGGCCGTATGAATCGAACTGTCGCGATCGGCGGATTGATGTTGTTGTGCCTGCGCCGAAGGACCTTATGGCTCAGTCGCGGTAGGCATGATACTCGGATGCAATGTCCTTTCTTGCAGACAGCGCTAGAAATTGTGAAATAGCGTTGACTACCGCTCCAGCAACTACTCAGACTCGGCGTCCGGGAGTTGCGCATAAAAGCAAAACCGCACTGTTTTCCAGTTATTCGATCGGCTGTGGCCGCGACACTCATCGGTTGCGGCTTCGCTGCCTCTCCCGCTTCGGCAGGATATGTCGTGACCCTGAATCAAGTCGGCTCAGACGTCATCGCGACCGGCGGCGGCCCGCTTGATCTTACTGGCTTGACGTTTCGCGAACCGACGTCTTTAGGAGACTTCAATAACCCCGGGATAATCCCTGTCGACGGAGTAATAGTGACGGGTGCAGGTGGGAAGATGGACGTCTATACAGGATTCAGCGGACCGCCAAGTTTCGGCAGCGGAGGCGCTACCCGTGGCACCATTCCCTTCAGCTCAACCGGCGATCTGGTCGGTATTTCTCCATTATTCAACAATAACCTTTTTGTGCCGGCAGGCTATTTGTCCAATAATCCGCTATCGGACGTCGCGACGTATAGTGGTAAGACGTTCAGCAGCCTCGGTGTAGCGCCCGGCACCTACGAATGGAGCTGGGGAACTGGACTGAACCAGAACTTCACGCTGCAAATCGTCCCGGAGAGTTCAACCTGGATATTGTTACTGCTCGGCCTAACGATTTTGTTTGGGCCAGACGCGTTAAGCTCGCTACGAAACAGATGCGCGGCCTTTTTGGACCGAGCGCGATGCTTAATAGATCAGTCACCGCTACGAAGTAGCGGAAGCATCAACTTGAATCGTAGGATCTAGAACGCGTAGTTGAAATGACTGCGGAGTATGTCCGCAGAAAAGAGGACGCGAAGTTTGAAGAAGCCTTAGCGGAAATCGGATTGCTAGGGCTTTTCGTCCAATACTTCTACGACGCGATCAATGGCATTCAGAAGAGCGTTCTGACCAAAGCGATTATCCTAATTGTTCTCAACCCTGTGCTCGGTCACTTGGCCAGCGCTCAACCGGCAAAGATCATTAACCTTCGTGTCTAATTTCGTCCTGCTGTCCCACGTCTTTTAGTCATTCCATCCGTTTAGACTTCATATGACATATATTGTCTGATGTTATGGAGCCTTATTAGGGACACGGCGATCCGGGCAACGCTTACTACCCCTCCTGTTACCCCAACTGCCGCACCTGTAACCTTTGGTTAATTGCGTTTGCTGCTGTCAGGGCTCCGCCCCCAGCTCGATCGGCAGCTTCCGCTGCTTTCGCGACGTTTGCTCGGGCTCAATTC
>JBJMXE010000028.1:0-13016 GCA_045809745.1 Chthoniobacterales bacterium
ACCAAGTGTGTTGCTGCTGTTGTAGGGCAAGCGCGCCGATTGCCGCAACAACGCAATCGGAACGGAGCAGCCTTTGCGAAGCCTCATTGGCGCCAGCGAATCAAACGCTTTACAATAGAAAGGGATCGATCTGCGCTTTGTTATATGGACCGCCGCCTAACCGCCATTCTTGCCGCCGATGCCGTCGGTTACAGCCGATTGATGGGCGCGGACGAGGCCGGGACACTGGCTACCCTGAAATCAATCCGCGCAGACATTATTGATCCAGCCGTCAGCCAGCATCGTGGACGCGTCTTCAAACTCACCGGCGACGGGATTTTGGCGGAGTTTCCCAGCGTGGTTAGCGGTTTGGCTTGCGCCGTGAAAATTCAGACCGGCATGGAGGAGCGAAACAACAATTCACCGCCGGATCGCTCCATGGAATTTCGCATCGGCCTTCATCTGGGAGACGTGATCGTCGATGGCGACGATATTTATGGCGATGGAGTGAACATCGCCACCCGGATCGAAAGCGTGGCCCAACCTAACGGCATCGCTGTCTCAAGCACGGTCCGCGACCATATTGGCAACCGGCTTGATCTTCAGTTCGATGATCTGGGCGAACAGCAGTTGAAGAACATCGAAAAGCCGATTCGGCTATATAGTGTGGTGATGCAGGTCAAATCGCTCGAAACCACCGCCGGTTCGGAAGGGCAACGGCCCTCAATCGCGGTATTGCCGTTCACCAACATGAGCGGCGATCCGGAGCAGGAATATTTCAGCGACGGCATCACCGAAGATATCATCACAGACTTGTCCAAGATTTCCGGACTAAGCGTCACCGCTCGCCACAGCGCATTCAGCTACAAAGGGAAGGCGGTAAAGATTCAACAGGTGGCGCGAGAACTCGGAGTCGCTTTTGTGGTGGAAGGCAGTGTGCGCAAGGCGGGGTCACGCGTGCGAGTCACCGGTCAGCTGGTGAGTTCCGCCGACGGCAGTCACCTGTGGGCGGACCGTTTCGATCGCGACCTGACCGACATCTTCGCCATCCAGGACGAAATAACCCAGGCCATCGTCGAGGAGCTCAAGGTCAAGCTGTTACCCCAGGAGAAAAAGTTGATCACGCAGCAGCCGACCGACAGCGTGGAAGCCTACACCTATTACCTGCGTGGCCGCGATTTTTCCTTTCGATATTCCAAACGCTACCACGAGCTGGCGCACCGGATGTATTCCAAGGCCGTCGAACTCGATCCTAACTATGCTCGCGCATATGCGGGCATCGCGATTTGCGATGCGTCACTTTACATGGTCTACCAGTCGGATATTCCGATTGAACAGATCCTGAACACCTCCGCCAAAGCACTCGCTCTCGACAAGGACCTGGCCGAGGCCCACACCGCCCGGGGCGTCGCCCTTTGGGCCGCCGATAAAGTCGAGGAAGCGAACGCCGAGTTCGAACTAGGTGTATCGTTAGACCCGAATTCGTTTGAAGCTCACTTCGTTTATGCGCGACCCGCCTTCCAGCAGGGAAACATCGCGCGCGCGGTGGAACTCTTGGAGCGGGCCGCTGAAATCAATGCCGCTGACTACAAGCCCCCGGCTCTTGCTATTCATATGCTCCGATCTCTTGGTCGCACGTCCGACGTCAAATCAGCCGCGGAACGAACGATCAAGCTGGCGGAACGCGAACTGGCGGCAAATCCGGAAGATCCCCGGCCGGCCATAGCTGGTGCGCTCGCTCTGCTGGAGCTGGGAGAGACGGATCGTGCTAAAGATTGGGCAAAGCGAGCTGAGGCGATAGAAGCTGAAGACGCGGTCGCCCTTTACAACCTGGCGTGCGTGGCCAGCCATCTGAAGGATGCGGATCGAGCTTTGAAGTTGCTTGACCGTGTCATTCAAAACCGGCGGCCCTTGTGGCGTGCCTGGATTGAAAACGATTCCGACCTGGATGGAATTCGAAGCGATCCGCGGTTCCCCAAGTTCATCGACCGATTGCACGAAATGTATCCCGACAAATAAACATGCTAATCGAAACCCACGCCCATCTGGATTACCCCGACTTCGAGAGCGATTTTGAGGACGTTCTGCAACGCGCCGAAGCGAACGGCGTCACCGGCATAATCACGATCGGCACTTCCGTGACGAGCAGCCGCCGGGCAGTAGAATTGGCCGAGAAACACGCAAGCGTCTTTGCCGTGGTTGGGTTTCATCCAAGTTACGCCGAGGAAGCTGACGACAACGTTATTCCGGCGTTGCGAGAACTTGCGCAAAACAAGCGGGTGGTGGCGTTAGGCGAAACCGGTCTTGATTATCATCGGCTGCCCAGCGTGGACGCCGCTAAACAAAAAAATGTGCAGGTACTGTCCCGCGGGCTACAGGCTTCGATTGAAGATGAAGTGGAAGCGCAGATCCACGATGGCGCTTACAAATCGAAACAGGCCGAACTTTTTCAGGAACAACTCGACCTGGCAGTTGAACTCGGCCTTAACGTGGTAATCCACCAACGCGATGCCTGGGACGATACCCTCGACATCTTAAAACCTTATGGCGACAAACTTCACGGCGTGTTCCATTGCTTCGGCGGCACGTTGGAACAAGCGAACCAAGTGCTCGATCTCGGACACCTCATTTCTTTTACCGGCATCGTGACCTTCAAGAATGGCCTCACTGTCCGGGATGTAGCGGCGCGGGTTCCAATTGGGAAATTCATGGTGGAAACCGATTGTCCGTACCTGGCGCCGGTCCCATTTCGAGGTAAACGAGCGGAGCCGGCGCACACCCGCATCGTTGCTGAAACAATCGCTACCGCGCGCGGCATCCCTCTTGAAGAACTGGCTCAAGCAACGACCGAAACCGCAGAAAAGTTTTTTAGGTTCAACCGCTGATGGGAACGACAGGGTGCAGGGGTGGAGGGACACGCTCGGTCGTGTCCCAAATATTTACGCGTCGACGACGCGGCGCCCTCCAGCGTTTACCATCGCCCGTGGAGCGGCCGATCCACCCTCGCGGTATGTCTTATCGGCGTCTCCATCCTGTTTCTTTCTTCCTGCGTCGCACCCGACCGAGCCCACCACATCGTGATCAGCGCGCCGGAGCAGAAACTCGCGTTGGTCGAGAGAGGGACTGTGGTTGCCACCTATCCCATTTCCACCTCCAAATTCGGACTGGGCGATGGTCTGGGAACGTATCGGACACCGTTAGGCGAATTCGAAGTCGCTCAAAACATCGGCGACGGTGGTGCTCCCCTTGGAGCGGTGTTCAAGGATCGCCGGCCGACCGGTGAAGTTCTCGTCCCGGACGCGCCGGGGCGCGATCCGATCGTAACCCGAATCCTCTGGCTCCGCGGCCTTGAACGGCAAAATGCGAACGCCTTCTCCCGCGACATTTATGTTCACGGTACCCCGGAAGAACGAAACTCGGACGGCCGGTTAGTTACGGCTGCATCCGGATGCCGTCGACCGACGTGATCCACCTTTACGAGATCGTCGGCCGGGGGGCTCGGGTCACCATCGTTAACCAGCCTCTGGGCGATGTGGCGCTGATACCCAAGCCTCTGGTTTTCCGTTAGGCTACTGTAGCAGCGGTCGATGACCGCCCATATGGTGAACCACAATCAGACTGTTCGACTGCAAGCAAAGGGGCAATCGTACTTGCAAGGACCGCTTTTTTTCAACCGCCGAATTTGCCCTAACCAGCGATTACAAACGCCGCTCCTTGAGTTTTTGTCATGGGCCTTCGCCTTACCGCAACGCAAATCACGATCTCATTTTCTTGAAGGCATTAGTAGCGCAGCTCGGCGGCGGCATTGAAGCCAAATGCATCAGCTCCGTAGTCCCGGCTGGCAAAAAAGCCGGTGGAGAGATGTTGGTCTATCGCCCCGACCGCAACACTCCAACGAGAATTTAATTCGTAGCGCAATCCGGCGCCCAGCAGGTAGGTAAGCGTCGCATCGGATTGCAAAGACTTGTAGATCTTTCGAGAATCGGACTTACCAATCCCGCCACGAAGCTCCAGGTACGGGATTAACCGCGCTCCTGGCTGGACGAAATTGTATCGAACGCCGCCTACCGCACCAGCGAAGTAGGATTCAGGCCCGTTAACAATGGCGGTGCCGATAGGCCCGATACTAAATTCAAGATTACCACGCAGGAACAGTGGCCCGACGTTTTCAGTCAACCGATATCGAGCCGAAAAAATCTCAGTGGCGAATCTGTAATGCCGGAAGTTTTCCCTGGTTTGGACCCGAATTCCCACCGACCACGGATTCTTGATGGTTTCGAACGCATAGATGGACTCAAGGCTGAACGACCATCTGCTCCACTCCTCCGGACTCGCCGCATAGGCATTCGTTGACGGCTTGTCCAAATTCTCGTCCGGATTTTCCGGGCCACGGCGGTTGAGTGAGGGCTTCGTGCTCGACTGACAGAACGCAAGATGCTGCCACGAAATCGATAACGCTAGAGTAAGCAAGAAATTGTGGAGTCTGCGAACCAACCTGCGGCCCTCTTTTCCGAATATCATCCCCCTGCATGTTTGTACGCCTGCGCCAGATGGTCTCAAAATTCGTTGGGCGCAGTTGATAAGCAGCAAAACGGGCGATCTAACGCGCTTTTTCGTATCTTTCACGCAAGCTTGGTGTCAACTGCAAAAGGACATCACTGACCGGTTGGCAAAGGCATGCCGCCGCCGGGCCGGAATCCTTAGAATTCGGTTAGCCGCTGCGATTTTCGGAATCGGTCGGACAAACGAACAACCTCGTTGAGTTCGAGGATCGGGTATGTATTAGTCGTTAACGAAGTGTCTGGAATAACTCCGATAACGTGCGCTATCTCGGACTCGATGTCTTGTTCTTCGTTAGGTATGATTATCTCCGCACTAACGAGGTCACAATTTACTCCAAGACGCGAAAGAACCACGGATTACCTGCCTTCGCCGAAACTACGGCGGGCAGGCACGGATAGCACGGATAAGGCTCAGGCAGAAGATCAGGTGTCCCGGCCCTAACTCATTAAGTACATCCATTCCAGCTCCGATGATTTTGCCGCTCAACTCCTCCCGAATCATCTCTTCATCCGTGTTATCCGTGCGATCCGTGGTTTAATTGTCTTTTGGAGCAAGGGACGCGACGATTTTCTCGAAGCGCGGATCGCCGCGGAGCGGGTCCCAGAAGGGCAGCAGCTTCAAGGCGCCGTAGCTCGCAACGTAGAATCCGCCGGCTGATTCGGCGTTGGCCGCCAAGTACTGCAAGGCGGTGTCCTTCTCGCCCGCCCAGGCAGCGATCATGGCGAAATAGATAAGCATCTGACTGCCTTGGCTCGCATCTTTTCCCACAGGAAGAAGTTCGATCGCGCGCTGCCCTTCGCGCAACGCCTCTGCCTTTTGCCCCAGAGCGGCGTCGATCAGACCGAGCACGCAAAGCGGCGGTCCATAATCCGGACGAGCTTGCACGATCTTCTCCTGTTCGAGACGAGCCTTGGTAAAGGCGGCCTGTGCCTTCGCCTCGTCTTTCATCATCCGCGCCAGCAATCCTTCGCCAAAGCTGCGGCTAAAAATAACAACGCTGTCGGCCCAACACGGATTGTCGCCCGGCGCCACCAGGGCCCGCTCTGCTGCCGTTGGATCGCGCTCCGCCAGCGCGCAAACAAACCAGTTGTCGGCGGCATCAGAAATTGCGCCTGGACTCCCGGCCAGAATCGAATCGATGGCCTCATGCAACGGCCGCGTCTCGGCTTTCCAGTTAAAGTCAACCAGAGCACGAGCAGTTTTAGTGGCGACATCGTTTGGAACAATCGTTAAGGCGCGATCCAATACGGCAGCCTCTTCTGGATAGCGCCGCAGAGCCTGGTAACTTTGGGCAAGCTGTTGGAGCGTAAAAGGGTTGCGCGGATCGAGCGCCACTGAGCGCTCCAGGTTACGCGCTCCTTCTTCCTGTTGGCCGCGCCGGCGCAAAATGTAGCCGGTCAATTCGAAGAGGCGCGGATCATTAGGTAAACTGCGCCGCGCCACTTCCACCTCAGCCAATGCGCCGTTGTAGTCGCGCAGGCCGTAATACAGATAGTTCGCTCGCGCCAGATGCGTTTCGCCAGTATCAGGCCGCAGCCGAGTGGCCGCTTGCAGAGCCGCTTCCGCCAAGGCAAGCCGGGCAGGTGTATGGTCGCCTTGCACCGAATACGCGTAGCCGTGAGCATAGGCGAGCTCGTAGTAGGCCTCGAAAAAGGCAGGGTCTCGTCCCACGGCTTGATTCAGAAGCTCAACCGCCTGTGCAACGATTTGTTCAGAATTAAGGTTGGAACCGAGTGAAAGAAGCAGAGTCTTGGCCCGGGTGTAGAGATCGAACGCGGCCAGGTCGGTAGTGGGCGGCTTTTCGATCGCCGCCTTCTCGTTAGGCGAAAGCTTCGCCTGTAATTGCTCGGCAATGGCTTTGGCAATCTCGCTCTGGATGGCAAACACATCGGCCAAATCGCGATCGTAGGTCTGGGCCCACAGATGCGCGTCGGTGCGCGCATCAATCAGCTGCGCGTTCACCCGAATCATGTTCGCCGCGCGTTGTACGCTGCCTTCGAGCAAATGAGCCACGCCTAGCTCCTCGCCAATCTTGCGCAGGTTACGGGCAACTCCGCTCTTGTATTGCATTACCGAAGTGCGGCTGATCACTTTCAAGTCCGCGATCTTCGCCAGGTCGGTTAAGATTTCGTCCTGGACCCCATCGGCGAAATACGCATTTTGTTTTTCGTCGCTCAAGTTTTCGAATGGCAGGACCGCGATGCTTTTCCCTAACGCGGCACGGGAAGCTGGCGGCGCAGCAGTGCGCTGAGCGCGTTGCCAGAACAAGGCCACAGCGATAAAAGCCAGCGCCATGACCATCGCCGCGATCAACCACGGAGCACGCGAACTTTTCCGCGCCAGTCGCGCTGCGCCTCGCACCTTCGCCGGCACGGCCGGATTGCCGAAATCGTCACCATGCAAATTGAAGAGGTGGAGACGAACGCCGTGTTTCACTTCGCACTCACCGAGATCGTGCAGATACGGACGCCACTCCGGGTAGTCGTCGATGTCATCCGCGACATGCTTGGAAAGCAGAACGTGCCCGGCGTCGCCACAATCCATCACCCGCTGCGCCATGTTAATGCCGGCGCCGGCCATGTTGGCCTGTTCATTTAAGTCGGTGACTTCATTGACCGGGCCGCTGTGAATGCCCATCCGAACTCGAAGTTCAGAATGATTCCTCAGCGCCTTGCTGATCTCCAGTGCGCATCGCACCGGCGCTTCCGGGCTGGTGCGAAAAACCAGCGCGCCACCGTCGCCTGTCGGCAAACGGAGGAGCTTGCCTTCTGCTTCCGCGATGCGGAACTGCTCGGTGCCGCGTACGATCTCCTTCAGCTTCTGGAGTTGCTCGCTCTGCTCGTTGATGAGCAATTTCGAGTATCCGACAATGTCGAGGAAAAGAACGTGCCCGATCTCGCGGCGAACCTTATGTCCGGTTTCGTCGGGCACCCGGTTAGTTTTACCGGACGACAGTTAAGGGGCCAAGCTTAACCTGAGGGCGGTTGCGACGGTGAAGGGTTGAAGGGTTGAAGCGGAAGACGAAGGAAACGGCGGAAACGAATCGAAAAAAATCGCTCGCGCATCTACCGCAACTGCGGAAACATTCTTCCGGTTTACAAGATGATGGGAGTTTTAGGAAATGGAGGGCGTCGCGCCGTCGGCGCCCAGATATTAGGGACAGGACGGCGCGTGTCTCTCCAAGTTTTCGCATCGCGCCCGGAGGTCGCGATCCACCTTGCCATTCTCGCCACTGTTCTCCTTCTTTCTTCCTGCGTCGCCCCCGACCGGACTCACCACATCGTGGTGAGCGCGCGCGATCAGAAACTGGCGCTGCTCGAACATGGACAGGTTCTCGCCGTCTATCCGGTTTCCACTTCAAAATTTGGACTTGGCGATGCTGGCGGAACCTACCGGACCCCGTTAGGTCAAATGGAGGTGGCGCAAAAGATCGGCGACGGTGCCCCGCTTGGCGCGGTGTTCAAGGACCGTCGGCGGACCGGCGAAGTGATTCCGGTGAATGCGCCGGGACGAGATCCAATTGTCACCCGTATTCTATGGCTACGCGGCAAGGAGCGTCAGAACGCGAACGCGTTCGCCCGCACCATCTACATTCATGGGACACCGGAAGAGCGAAACATCGGACGGCCTGCCAGCTACGGGTGCATCCGGATGCGTTCGGCCGATGTGATCAAACTTTACGATCTGGTTGGGCGCGGAGCGGAGGTCACCATCGTTGACGTTCCACTCGAACAAGCAGTGCCTGGAGTGAACATCGGCCGCATGGCCGAATATCATCCCGGCGGCGGATTAACTCTGCCGGCGGTGCCCTAACGGGGTGTCGATAACGCGGAATGGTAGACCGTCTCGGTGAGACGGCATCAAACACGGCGTCTGGCACAGACGCCCTACAACTCGTCCCAGT
The DNA here is from genome assembly GCA_045809745.1 of Chthoniobacterales bacterium. GTDB lineage: Bacteria > Verrucomicrobiota > Verrucomicrobiia > Chthoniobacterales > UBA10450 > DATFCK01. The sequence continues at coordinate 8,447 of JBJMXE010000028.1, forward strand.
TGTTGGTTCGCTGAGATTAAGTAATGGGACGAGACAAGCTCGTCCCTCCGATGAAACAGACACTTACCTCTTGGGCCGACCGCGCCCGATTCACGGCAGCTGTTTTCCGAGATGCCGCCGCGGCGTCTCCCGGGCCAGCAGGTCAAGGTCAGCCTCGACCATGATGCGTACGAGTTCGTGAAATCGAACCTTGGGTTCCCAGCCGAGCACCTTCTTCGCTTTGGTGGCGTCGCCGATCAGCAGATCGACCTCCGCCGGCCGCTCGTATCTCGGATCGTGCCTAACGTGCTCTTTCCAATCCAACCCCACATGGCCAAACGCCGTCTCAATGAATTCCTGTACGGTGTGAGTTTCGCCGGTCCCGATGACGTAATCATCAGGTCCATCCTGCTGCAGCATCCGCCACATGCCTTCGACGTACTCAGGCGCATAACCCCAGTCGCGTTTGGCATCGAGATTTCCCAGAAACAGTTCCTTCTGCAGCCCGTGCTTGATCGCCGCAACCGCCCGGGAAATTTTTCTGGTGACGAATGTTTCACCACGTCGCGGGCTTTCGTGGTTGAACAGAATTCCGTTGCTGGCGTGCAGCCCGTAGCTCTCGCGATAGTTCACCGTCGCCCAGTAGGCGAAAACTTTTGAGACGCCGTAGGGACTTCGCGGCCAGAAAGGCGTCAACTCATTCTGTGGCACCGCCTGAGCTTTACCAAACATTTCACTGCTCGATGCTTGATAAAACCGCGGACGAATTCCCGTTTCGCGCATGGCTTCGAGAATGCGGATCGTGCCGATGGCAGTTACGTCGGACGTGTACTCGGGAATATCGAAGCTCACTCGGACATGGCTTTGCGCCGCCAGATGATAAATTTCATCCGGCTTCAACTGATACAGCAGCTTCACCAGGTTCACCGAATCGCTCAGATCGCCGTAATGCAGAAACATTCGGACGCCATTGATGTGGCGATCGGTATATAAGTGATCGATTCGTGAAGTGTTGAATGTGCTGGCCCGGCGAATGATGCCATGCACCTCATATCCCTTTTCCAACAGCAGGTCCGCCAGATAACTACCGTCCTGGCCGGTGATTCCGGTAATTAGCGCTTTTTTCATCAGAGCGTTCTCGGTTTAACTCACGGCCGGCGTTCGAGCAAATGATTAGCGCACTGCCCCGGGCAAAGGTGCACCGCAATCTCCGAGCGCGATGTTAAATCCAGCGTCGGCACCTCGACGCTCAACATGAGCTGCTTTGCCGCTACTGACTAATGCCCAATTCGTAATATACCTCAGCGCAATCACCCAAGAATTGTCATCCTGAGCACTTTCAATGTGAAATCGTTCGATTGTCATTCTGAGCGCAGCGCAGCGAAGCCGAAGAACGAAGGACCTCTCCTACTTGCGTGACGTGTACCGCATTTTGCGAGGTCAGCGCTCCACCCGGTCCCGCTGCTCGGGATGACCATAGCTATGCTTTGTGCGTGTGCATCACGCACGAACGGCGGTCGCTTTTCAGTCCTACGTCGCCGGTGGGCTAATCATGATCCGTGCGAGCACCGCACGCTGCGCCGCAATTAAATCGGAAACACCTTTTCGGCCGAGCACCAGCATCTCGTCCAGTTGCGACTGCGCGAATGTTGCTTCTTCACCGGCGCCCTGAATTTCAACGAATTCGCCGTCCTCAGTCGCGACGAGATTAAAATCGACGGTTACCGCTTTGTCTTCTTCGTAATTCAGATCAACGATCGCGCTGCCGTTCAACACGCCGGCGCTGACTGCCGCCACCAGGTTCTTAATGGGCGGCGCATCGAGCTTCTTCTCGCGGGCGAGTTTCCGGCATGCGATCGCAACAGCCAGGCTCGACCCGGTAATCGCCGCGGTGCGGGTGCCGCCATCTGCCTGCAATACATCGCAATCAACCCACATCGTTCGCGGCCCAAGCTTTTCCAGATCGACCACCGCGCGCAATGATCGGCCGATCAAGCGTTGGATTTCACTGCTGCGCCCATCAAGCCGCCCTTTTGCGATGTCGCGCGGCTTTCTGGTATTCGTGGAGTACGGCAACATTGAGTACTCCGCCGTCAGCCAGCCGCCGGTCACAGCCTGTTCTTTCATCCAGCGCGGCACTGTTTCTTCAATCATTACGCCGCAGATCACCCGGGTGTTGCCCATAGAAACGAGAACGGAGCCGGTCGCGTGCGGCGCGATGTCCAGCTCGAAGTGAACGGGGCGAATTTGATCGAATGATCGGCCGTCGGCCCGTTCCATAGCCGCACGGTAAAGTTCCAAGCACCAACATCCAAGCTCCAAAGAGCTCCATGCTCCAATAACCAAACAGCAGCGCGCGCCCACCATGTTGGTGCTGGGATTTGGCGTTTCCCTGGATGCTGGTGCTTGGGATTTGGAGTTTCCCTGGCGCTGGAGCTCGGGATTTGGTGCTTCCGTTAACGGCTAGCAACTAGCCGTTAACGACGCTTCCTCCGTTAGGATGCAGCGTCTGCCCGGTCATGTATGAAGAATCATCGGACGCCAGGAATACATAGGACGGCGCGACCTCCTCCGGCTGCCCGGGTCGCTGCATCGGCACATCGCTCCCGAATGTTTCAACTTTTTCGCCCTTGAAGGTCGAAGGAATAAGCGGCGTCCAAATCGGACCGGGCGCGACTGCGTTCACTCGGATGCCTTGCTCGGCTAACGACTGCGACAGGGAACGGGTGAAGGCAACTTCCGCGCCTTTGGTCGACGAATAATCCAGCAACTCCGCGCTTCCCTTATACGCAGTGACCGAGGCGGTGTTCACGATGGCACTGCCTTTCTTCAAATGTTTCAGCGCAGCTTTGGCAAAGAAGAAGTAGCCAAATATATTGGTGCGAAATGTGCGCTCGAGTTGTTTCTCGGTGATATCCTCGATCGATTTCTGCGGATGTTGCTCGGAGGCGTTGTTCACCAAAACGTCGAGTTTGCCTAACTGGCTCACCGTTTCGTCAACCGCCTTTACGGCGAATCTTTCTTTTCCGACATCGCCCGGAATGAGCAGGCATCTCCGTCCGTACTCCTCCACCATCCGCTGCGTTTCTTTCGCGTCCTTATGCTCGTTCAGATAAACGATCGACACGTTTGCTCCTTCTTTGGCAAACGCGATTGCCACCGCGCGGCCAATGCCGCTATCGCCGCCGGTGATCAGGGCCACCTTGTTATGCAGTTTTCCGCTGCCGCGATGTTTGTCATCATCGGACTTGGGCCGTGGTGACATCTCATGTTCGCGTCCTGGTTGCTGAGACTGTTGCTGTTTGGGCCGGGTCTTCTTCTTTACAGGCATAAAGTTGCGAGGGTTGAACAAGCATTACGCTTTTCGGGTGAGGAGCAGTTTGCTTTCGCGTTCGAACGGCAGGCTTTGCCAGTTCGCGGCTGATTACCACCACGTGGCGTTGTCCAACACCCAAAGAGTTGTCATCCTGAGCACTTTTAATGTGAAATCATTCAACTGTCATTCTGAGCGCAGCGCGGCGGAGCCGAAGAACGAAAGAGCTCTGCTACTCGCGTGACGTGTTCCGCATTGAGAGGTCCCTCGACTCCGCTCGGGATGACATAGCCAGGTGTTTTGCTCGCCCAGGTTCCCATTTCGGCCCTTGGTGCAAAAAAGTGCTCGTCGCGACCGAAATTTTAAAAAAAAATCGAAAATTCTCGGTCACAAAACGCAATGCCGCGTAAACTGCTTTGCTTCAGCACGTTTCACTGCAGCACTTTTTTCAAAAAAAGTTCGAGCAGACGTTGACACCTGCCCGAAACGCGCTACTTTTTCCGTCCCGCGGAAGCGGGAATTCCTCAAGTAGGAATTTGTTCTGCGTACATTTGGGACTGCAAATTGGACTCAATTTTGTCCCGGCTAATAGCGGAAACGCGATTGATGCCGGAGGCAGGGTTGAGTTTTTTTTGCCTCAAATGAGCGTAAGAATGCTGGTTCTTTGACATCTACATACAGGGTAGTAAGAAAGTACAACTTTAAGAGCTGAGTCTGAAATAGAAGTGGCTGAAGGTTAAGATCTTCAGCCAAGAGAGTTTCAGTTATCAAAAGAATCTCGGTCCCGCGCAAGTGGGACCGAACAGATTGATCAAGCTACAAAGAGCGCATCATGGATGCCTTGGTGCCAATAGGCGATGAAGGACGTGGTAAGCTGCGATAAGCTACGGATAGCGGCAAGCACGCTTTGACCCGTAGATTTCCGAATGGGATAACCTGAGTGAGGTAATACTTGCTCGAGCTTGTGTGAATACATAGCACAAGCATCGCGACACCCGGTGAAGTGAAACATCTCAGTAACCGGAGGAACAGAAATCGAAAGAGATTCCGTCAGTAGTGGCGAGCGAAAGCGGAACAGACTAAACCGTTCAATTTATTGAGCGGGGTTGTAGGAGCCCCATGTGGTAGTGCAAAGGTTAGGTGAAGCGAATGGAAAATCGCTCCAGAGAGGGTGACAGACCCGTAACCGAAAACTCGAGCACGCCTAGGGATTTCCTGAGTAATACGATGCACGTGAAACTTCGTATGAATCCACGCCGACCACGGCGTAAGTCTAAA
>JBJMXE010000029.1:0-7584 GCA_045809745.1 Chthoniobacterales bacterium
ACACTTTTCCCTCACGTGTGCTCTTCCGATCTGGCCCGCCGAGGTACTTGAACAGGGGTATGCCGAGTTGCGTGGCCGCCGCGCGCGCAGTGGCAAGCGAGACCGCGAGAATCGCGTTTGCGCCCAGTTTCGATTTGTTAGGCTTGCCATCCAACGCGATCATCGTCTTGTCCACACCGACCTGGTTGAGCGCGTCCATGCCCGCGACTTCCTTCGCAATCGCTTTGTTGATGTTATCGACCGCCTTACTCACCCCGCGGCCGAGGAAGCGTCCTTTCGTATTGTCGCGTAATTCCCATGCCTCGTGCTCTCCGGTACTGGCACCGCTTGGGACAATGGCGGTGCCGCCGGCGCCCCCGGCAAGGGTGACCACGGCTTCGACGGTTGGATTACCGCGGGAATCGATAACCTGGCGACCGCGGACTCGAGTGATTTGGGTGTGCGACATGATAGTTAGGTGTTTTGCGGTTGAGATTCCAGCGACGTCTCCGGGAGAAACGGTTGACCGACGGCGAAAGCGGTCAGGTTTGCTACGGTCACGCGCGCGATTTCGCGAAGCGCTTCGTGAGTGAGGAATGCCTGGTGCGCGGTGATCAGCACGTTTGGAAAAGTGAGCAGCCGCGCAAGCTCGTCGTCCTGCAAAATCTGGCCGGAAAGGTCTTCAAAAAAAACGCCTTCCTCTTCCTCGTAAACATCGAGCCCTACGCCGCCGAGCCGGCCACATTTCAATGCCTCGATGAGTGCACGCGTATCGATGAGCGCGCCGCGACTCACGTTGATCAAAATGGTGCCCGGCTTCATTAGCTCCAGCGTGTCGCGGCGAATGATGTGATGTGTCTCAGGCGTGAGTGGCGCGTGCAACGAGATCACGGATGCTTCGCGCGCGAGCGTCTTCGCGTCGCAATATTCGACGCCATATTCCTTTGCCCATTCCGGCAACGGATATGGATCGTAAGCGAGTACTTTCATCCCGAATCCGCGCAGAATTTGGGCGGCAACGCGACCGATCTTGCCGGTTCCGAAAATGCCGGCGGTTTTTCCATGCAGATCGAAACCGACCAGACCGCTCAGGGAGAAGTTTGCATCGCGCACCCGATTGTTGGCGCGGGGGATCTTGCGGTTGAGCGCAAGCAGTAGTGCGACCGCATGTTCCGCAACGGCGTAGGGGGAATACGCCGGGACCCGCGTAACTGAGAGTCCAAGCTCTTTCGCGGCCGCCAGGTCCAGGCCATTAAAGCCGGCGCAACGCAGCGCGATGTGTTTCACCCCTAACGAGCTTAAAACGGCCAGGGCGTCCCGATTGGCGTGATCGTTCACAAAGATGCAGGCGGCGCGCGCACCGCGAGCCAGTGGCGCAGTGTCGGCGGAAAGGCGCATCTCGAGAAAACGCCAATCGATATCACCTTCCGGCGCTGCCCGTTGCAATGACTCGCGATCGTATGGCTTGGTGTCGAAAACGACGGTGGGCAGAGCATTCATAGGTCAGAATCGTGAGGACTTCAGTCGAACCGTTCCGGTTGTCCGGTGGCCGCAAGCACGGAGCGCCACCAGCCGCTGCCCGGATCGAGCCGCTTCGTTTTTGAAGCGAGTAACTCGATCGGGACATGAATAAAGCGTTCGTGCAGAAAACCGATCACTACGCCGGTTTTCCCGGCCATGGCGGCGTGAACCGCGTGGCGCGCATAGAGATCGCACAGCAGCGCGTCCTCGCTATTCGCGGGCCGGCTTCGAACCTGATAACTGGGATCGAAGTAACGAACGACGACAGGCATGCCTTCTTTCTTGAAGAAAGCTTCGATCTGCTCGCGCAAGAACGGGCCAATGTCCTTCAGTTTCGCGTTGCCCGAAGCATCGCACGCGCCAGGATCAGTTTGCAGCAGGTCCTGGCCGGCTCCTTCCGCGACTGCAATCACCGCGTGCGATTTTTTGCTCATGCGCTCTTTCAACGCCGCCAGAAAGCTCTCGAGCTTGAACGGAACTTCGGGGATAAGCGCGAAGTTCACATCCTGGCTGGCCACGACTGCGCCCGCGGTTACGAAGCCGGCATGACGACCCATGAGTCGGACAAGACCGATTCCACCGGGCACGCTACGCGCTTCCGTGTGAGCGCATCCAAGGACTCGTTTGGCTTCTTCAACCGCGCTGAAGAACCCGAATGTCCGGGACACGAAAGTTACGTCGTTGTCGATCGTCTTCGGCACGCCGACAACGGAAAGGCGATAATCGCGCTTGCGCGCTTCCTGGTAAATCGCGTTCCCGCCGCGTTGGGTTCCGTCGCCGCCGACCGTGAACAGAATGTTTACGCCGCGCGCGATGAGATTGTCGACTGCCCGCGCAATGTCGACCGGTCCGCGGGACGAGCTGAGCACGGTGCCGCCTTGCTGATGAATGCTACTAACGAACTCGGGCGTAATCTCAACCGGCGGACGATCTGAATCGGGATCGAGCCCGCTGTAGCCACCGCGAAATCCGAGCACCTGCTTCACGCCATAACCGTAATGCAACTCGAGGAAGAGCGACCGAATGACGTTGTTAAGTCCGGGGCAAAGCCCGCCACAGGTCACGATGCCGGCGATTGTTTTCTTTGGATCAAAGAAAAGTTTTCCACGCGGCCCCGCTACCTCGAACTGCAAGCCCGGGTCCGCGCCGATTTCGATCCGCTCCGGGATGCGAACCTCATCACTAATGCAGTAGGAAGACGCTTTCGAAGCGAAGCATGCCGTGCCCAAGTTTGGAGTGTTCATAATAGATACGTCGCAAGCTCGACGGGTTCTATCCGGAGCAAACGGCGTCCGCCAAAGCCGGTCCCAGCCGGGCCAAACGAAGATGCCTTCTTGCATGGGCAGAACTGCATGGGACCTTGGTCCCATTCCGACAGATCAGCCGCCGGCCGACAATCATCGGTTCGACCTGGAAAAGGAGCGACATATGAAAAAATCGAATTCTTCCACCATCACCGTGAACAGATCTGAGGCGGTGCAACAGGCGCGCCGCCGGGTTACCGCCGCCGAAGCGTTAGTGGAAACCGCGAAGCAGGAATGGCGAACAGCCAAGGAGCGACGCAGCGAAGCGAAGAAAGCTGCGCGTCGCGCCAAAAAACGATTTCAACGTGCGAAGGATGAACTTGCCGAAGCGGAGCAGGCGGTAATCGATGCTGAGGCGATCCGATTTCGGGTGGTCAAACCGATCATGCCGATCAAGGCAGTGACGGCCGCCGCGCCGCCGGCAAAACGTGTTCGAGTGCGACGAAGACGCAAGCCAGCGCAGGTGAAACGGACATCTGAAGAAACTGTTAGCGATGCGGAAACACCGACGCCCACGCCGGAGTTTCAGGCGGCAGGGGTATCGGAACTGACGGATTTCACAATCACTGCTGAACCGGTCATAGCGTCCGAAGATAACGGCGCCGCCTAAGGCCAATCAGCGGGCTTCGAGTCCGGGCACTAAATCAGAATCGATCAGGATCAGAATTAAGCCGGATGATGGGCAGCCGGCTTTCTGCGTCTGTAGGAGAGGCAGCTTGCTTCCCATGGGAGGCGAATCAGCCTCCCCTACAGAGGAAGGTCGAAGTGGGACCCATCAATCATGGTCCGGACTGAGCGCGCCTAACCGTTAGAATTATTCGGCGATCCAGAGCTCAGCCTTGTCGAGCTGGTTAGGCTGGAAAAAACGGACTGGCGCACCGCGGACTCCTGCTCCGGCGAAGGCGAGTGCTTTTACTTCCCATTGGGGTTCGGCAACGATCGCAATCTTCGCGATTCCGCCGCTGTGAGACACCAGGAAATCAAGATCATTCCAATCCGCGCCGCGTTCCCAACCGTCAAACTTGTCCAGGATGGCCAATAGCCGGGGCCTGGCGCCGGCGTCGATTTTACGTGCAATTTCAGTTTGCTCGGCTGCGAGCTCGGAACGTTTCCAGGTGCCGCTGACCCTTAGTACACAAAGATCGTTAGGCTGGTAGGACATTTCAACGGGCATTGGTGGATCCTTTCATCGGAAGGTGAGGCCAAATCGTGGTCGTCGGAATAAGACTTTGGACGTAGTCGAGGGGCACAACCACGCGTCGATAGCTGCAACTTTCGCGCCACGGGCGATGCCGTTTCCGAACCGGCACCGCCTCGCCGGAACGAAATGCTGTCTCGCGACGTAGGCCCAAAGTCCAATACCCGCGGTCACCGGGATTCCGGCAGATTGGGGAGAAGAACCGGTGTTTGGCGCAAGCGCCTGCACCTTGCCCATGAAGCTCAAAACGACGCCGCTGCTTTGGCCTTGCGCATCTATGAAAACAAAACGGCTATTTGTGCCCGTCGTCATCGCCGCGGCGACGCTGATCGAACTCAACGGATGTAAAAAGGAAGAGCAGGTTGCGCTGGCGCCTCCTGAAGTTCTGGTGACCGAAGCCGCTGCGCGAGATGTGCCAGTGTATCGGGAATGGATCGGGACGATCGATGGGTCCGAAAACGCTGAGATCCAGGCGCGGGTCAAGGGTCATCTGACCAAACGAAGTTATCAGGAAGGCGCCCTGGTGAAGAAGGGGGACTTGCTGTTCGAGATCGATCCGCGGCCATCCGAGGCCGAGCTGGCGCAAGCGAAGAGCATGCTCGAACAGGGCAAAGCGGCGGCGCTGGCTGCCGCGGCCGAGAGAGATCGAAGCGACAAATTGTTCGCCCAGAAAGTTATCTCAGACCAGGAACACACTAACAAGACCCAGCTCAACGAAGCCAACCAGGCAAAGGTTCAGGCGTTAATCGCGGCAGTGGAAGAAGCGCAATTAAATCTGAACTTTTGCAAGGTGACGTCGCCGGTTGAGGGAATTGCCGGAATCGCGAAGGCACAAGTCGGCGACCTGGTCGGCACCGGCAGCACTGTGGTGCTCACCAGCATCTCAACGCTGGATCCGGCAAAGATTCTCTTCCCGGTGAGCGAAGCGGATTACCTGACGGCGAATCAACGTATTCAGCAGAATATGAACAAGCCGTTGGAACAGCGTGAGGAAGCAATCGAACTGGTCCTGGCCGACGGTTCCACCTTCCCTAACAAGGCCAAACTGCTGTCGGTCGACAGGCAGGTGCAGGCCGGGACCGGAACGATTTTAGTTACAGCTTTAGTACAAAATCCGGGAAGCCTGCTTCGTCCCGGATTTTATGCGCGCGCCAGAATCGTTGCCCAGGTTTTAAAGGACGCTGTGGTCATTCCGCAACGCGCAGTGTCCGAGGTTCAGGGCAGTTATCAACTTGGTGTTATCGGCAGCGACGGAAAAGCAGAAATCCGGCCGGTCAAAGTGGGCGCGCGAATAGGAAGTGACTGGGTGATCAGTTCGGGATTGAAGGCCGGCGAGAAAATCGTCGTCGAAGGCCTTCAGAAAATTAAGAGCGGCGCGCCGGTTACAGCCAAGCAATGGACGGCACCGGAAGATAAAACCGTCGCGGCTGTCGAACCCGCAGCGAAGTAAAGGGCCGTGGCTAAATTTTTCATTAATCGCCCGATCGTTGCGATGGTGATTTCGATCGTGATGACGATCGTCGGTATCATCACCTACCTGCGGCTGCCGGTTGCCCAATTTCCTGACATCGTACCGCCTGAAATCCAGGTGAAAACCACTTACACGGGCGCCGACGCCCTCACGGTTGAGCAATCCGTAGCCACGCCGATCGAGCAGCAGATGAGCGGCGTCGACAACATGAATTACATGCAGTCGGTGAACGGTAATGATGGCACGCTCAAACTGACCGTGAACTTCGAGGTCGGGACCGATGTGAACACCGACCAGATTTTGGCGCAGATGCGGAGCAATCAGGCGTCATCGCAGCTGCCGCAGGACGTAAACAAGTTTGGCGTCACCGTCGCCAAATCGACCTCATCGCCGCTGATCATGTTCGCGCTGTATTCCCCGAAGGGGACGTACGACAACATCTTCCTGGCGAACTACGCGAACATCAATCTGAACGACGAATTCACCCGGGTAAAAGGCATCGCCAGCGTCTCGGTCTTTGGGGCCGGCCAGTACGCCATGCGCATTTGGGTCAAACCCGACCAGTTGGCCAAGCTCGGCCTAACCATTCCAGAAATCATCTCCGCGGTTAACGCGCAGAACGCGGTCAACCCCGCCGGGACGGTCGGCGGCGAACCGGTCCCGAAAGGACAGGAGTTCACCTACGCAGTTCGCGCTCAGGGACGACTGCAAAGCGCGGATGAGTTTGGCGACATCATTGTGCGCTCCAACCCCGATGGGTCCATGCTGAGAGTGAAAGACGTTGGGCGAATCGAGCTCGGCGGCCAAAACTACGCGCTCTCTGGCCGCCTCAACGGCAAACCGGCTGCGCTCGTGGCCCTTTATCAACTGCCCGGCACAAATGCGATTGCCGCGGCCGATGGCGCCAAGAAAAGAATCAAGGAGTTGTCAGCGAAATTTCCCGCCGATCTGGAATACGCCGTTTGCCTCGACACCACCCTCGCCGTGACCGAGGGCATGGTCGAAATCCAACATACTTTGGTGGAGGCGCTCCTCCTCGTCATTGTCGTCGTCTTCATCTTTCTTCAAGGCTGGCGCGCCACTCTGATTCCGCTGCTTGCGGTGCCGGTCTCACTCATTAGCACGTTTGCGCTCTTCCCGATGTTCGGGTTCACCGTCAATACTCTTTCGCTTTTCGGTCTTGTTCTCGCGATCGGTCTCGTGGTCGACGACGCCATCGTTGTCGTCGAAGCGGTCGAGCATCACATCGAACATGGGATGGCGCCGAGGGAGGCGACGTTGAAGGCCATGGAAGAAGTGAGCGGACCTGTCGTCGCTATTGCTATCGTTCTGGCGGCCGTCTTCATCCCGACCGCGTTCGTGCCGGGTATCACTGGTCGTCTTTACCAGCAGTTCGCAGTGACCATCGCCGTTTCCATGCTGATCTCGGCATTTAATGCGCTCACCCTTTCACCCGCACTCTCGGCGATCCTTTTGAAACCAAAGAAGAAAGGCAAAGGATTGCTCCAGCGATTTTACAATTTGTTCAATCGCGTTTTCGGGGCTGCGACCGACAAGTTCACCACCGCCTGCCATTTCCTCATTCGCAAATCTCTCATCGCCGTTATTATTTTGGTCGGTTTCGTGGTTCTGGCCGGCATGTTTGGCAAGGCGGTTCCCGGAAGCTTTCTACCGGATGAAGACCAGGGCTATTTCTTTGCCCAGGTGATTCTGCCAGATTCGGCCTCGCTTCAACGGACAGACGCGGTGATGAAGCAATGCGAAGAAGTTCTGAAACAGACGCCGGGAATTGAGTACTACTCCACCGTTACCGGGCTCAACTTCCTCAGTGGCGTGAATACCACCTACAGCGGCATCTTTTTCATCTCGCTGAAGGAATGGAAACATCGGAAAGCCCCCGAGGAACAATACCAGGCCATCCTGAAACACGTGAACGCCGGGTTCTCCAAGGTAGCAGCCGGCCGGGCCTTCGCCTTCTCGCCGCCGGCCATCCCGGGAATCGGCACCAGCAGTGGTGTGACGTTCATGTTACAGGATCGTTCGGGCAGGGATGTCGGGTTTTTGGCGGAGCAAGTCGGCAAATTCGTCGCGGCCGCGAGAGAGCGAAAGGA
>JBJMXE010000030.1:0-5970 GCA_045809745.1 Chthoniobacterales bacterium
GTCACCGGCGCGCGCTTCATCAAGCAGCTTGCGGAACATTTCAATGTCGGTGGCAACAGTCTTAGCCGTCGGTTTGATGCCGACGATTTCCACCTCCTCCATTTTTTTGAGGATGCCGCGATCAACCCGGCCAGTCGCGACCGTGCCGCGGCCTTCAATGTTGAACACGTCTTCGACCGGCATCAGGAACGGCAGATCGATCGGCCGCTCAGGGACGGGGATGTAATCGTCCACCGCCGCGATGAGATCGAGAATGCACTTCGCGTCCGCGTGGGCGGGATCGCCGGCAGCGAGCGCCTTCGCGGCGCTGCCTTTGACGATCGGGATTTTGTCTCCCGGAAATTCGTATTGGGTGAGCAGATCGCGCACTTCCATCTCGACGAGGTCGAGCAGCTCGGGATCGTCCACCATGTCGGTCTTGTTCAGGAACACGACGATCGCGGGAACGCCGACCTGACGGGCGAGCAGAATGTGCTCACGGGTCTGCGGCATCGGACCGTCAGCTGCACTAACGACCAGGATCGCGCCGTCCATCTGGGCGGCACCGGTGATCATGTTTTTGACGTAGTCAGCATGGCCGGGGCAATCCACGTGAGCGTAGTGGCGCTTATCGCTCTGATATTCCACGTGCGCCGTATTGATGGTGATGCCGCGCTCTTTTTCTTCGGGCGCGTTATCGATCGAATCGTAAGCGCGCGCCTCAGCCATGCCTTTTTTCGCGAGCACGCTGGTGATCGCGGCTGTGAGCGTGGTTTTGCCGTGGTCAACGTGACCGATCGTGCCGACGTTCAAGTGCGGCTTATCGCGTTTAAATGCTTCTTTCGCCATTTCAGTTCTCCTAGCTAATTAGACTGCGTCTGTTGTAATTTTTCCTTACCGGCCGCGAGCTCATCTGGAGCCCATGACCGGGATCGAACCGGTGACCTCGTCCTTACCAAGGACGTGCTCTACCAACTGAGCTACATGGGCCGCTCTTCGTCATTTCGATGCTCGAATTTTGTCAGCAACTCGAACCGGTTTCGCTTCCTGCCCCAGAGCTAAAAGTCCCAAAGCCGTCAAACATTCGCTATTTGACCGACCATGGGACCGCCCCTTCCTGCAAAAAGCGTGGCAAAACTAACCTTACGCCCCTCAGTGTCAAAGGAATTTGTTGCCACAGCAGTGGCGATATGCCCGGTGATTTTGGGCATTAACCTAGAAGCTCAGAGCGTGACGAACCTCTGCCAATTGGCGCGTCAGGTGATCCGTGACGAGGGGATCTGCCGTTCATGATCATGCTCCTGATCATGATCATAATCGAAAACAGCATCAGCGGCTTCCCCTCTCTACAGCATCCTGCTCGGAGAGCCCGATTGGACTCTGATCCCGGCTCGCTTACCGGATCCGCTTGCTGCTGGTCGGCTCCGCCTTACCACGCGTGACCAATCGGATAACCGCGGCGACGATCCCAAGCACCACTAGCGCTAACACGATGTTCAGCGGAGTGAGCAACGTCGTCGCCTTGCTCTCAGGTGTCGCCTCTGGCGTAGGCGTTGGCGGAGGTGCGTTTTTCTGAGCCAGCATGCTTTGCGCATATTGAAGGCGCATCGGCGTGTCGGCGTCGTTCGGATCCAGCTTCAATGCCTCCTGATAGTCTGCAATCGCCTTCTCGTACTGGGTCATTAACGCGAATGTGTAACCGCGACGCGCGTACTCCGCCGCAGACTGCGGATTCTTTTCGATCGCCGCATTGTAGTCCGTGATCGCGTTGTCATAACTTTTCAGGTTCCGATAGGCGAGCGCCCGTTGGTCATAGGATTGCCAATCGTTAGGGTTACGCTGAATGGCATTTGTAAAATCCGCCGCGGCTTTATCCCACTGGGCCAGTCCGACGTTAGCAAATCCGCGGAACTTGTAGGCGTCCGCCGTGTCCGGTTTTATTTCGATCGCCTTATCCGCATCCGCGAGTGCGGCATCGTAAGCACGCTGCTGCAGGTAAACCTGAGCGCGGCCGATGTAGGCTCGGTCGTCTTTCGGCGCCATCTCGATCACCTTGCTGAAATCGCCGATCGCCTCGTCCAATCTCTGCATCGAGAAATAAGCAAAGCCGCGATTCTCGTAAAACGCCGGCTGCTTATCGTTGGCCTGGATAGCCTGAGTGTAAGCCGCTACCGCCTGGGGATACTGTTTCTGCTCCATGTACTGATTGCCGGCCTCGAATTCTTTAACGCCCGCGGCATTCCCTTTTTCGGCCTCGGCGGGCTTTTTTGCCTTTTCCTTGGCTGCCTGAGCACCGGTTAGGCCTAGACAAATAATGGCTGCAGTGAAGATGGTGATTCGCCTTGTCATATAAATGGTTTCTCCTTGGCTACTTCGTTTCTCGGCAATTTATCGTGCGTAAGCCAGCAAAAATAAAGAGGTCACTGATGTTTGCATGAGTAGGGCCTCCGGAGGCGAGTCCAGTTCGCGGCAAGCCGATCGGTCGGCGGGCTACGCTGCGGTATTCGCCACCGTTGCCATCTGGTCCTTGCCGTCGCTGTTTCAGTTTTACCTGAACCGCTTCTACGATCCCTGGGCCCAGAATTTTTACCGGTATGCCGTTGCCTGCCTGGCCATCGTTCCTTTTCTTTTTCTGCGAACGGGGCAACGGCGTGCGCCGTTAACGCCGCGTCTGTTCCTGCTGTGTGTCCTGCCGTGCCTTCCCAACGTGGTTCATCAAGTCGGACAGGTGCTGGCTCTCTATTATATCGGCCCGGGCGTGTACGCGATCTTCGGCCGCACGTCCGTTATATTCACCGCCCTGCTCGCTCTCGGATTTTTCCCGGAGGAGCGTTACGTCATCCGGCAATGGCAATTTCAGATCGGCACGTTGCTCGGATTAGTTGGGGCGTTTGGCGTGCTTTGGTTTCAAACTGACGCCCAACATCACCACATCTCCGGACGCGGTGTAGTCATTGCCATTGTGGCAACGTTTTCGTGGGCGCTCTATGGCGTCTTGGTCAAAAGGCCGTCAGCTCAACTAGGACCTACCCGCAGCTTCGGGGTGGTGAGCGTCGTGACCTCAGGATTGCTGCTCCCTCTGACCGCGTTTTTTGGCCGGCTCGCTACGCCTTTGCAAGTTTCAGCTCGAGTAAACACCATCCTGGCCGTTTCCGCCGTGAGCTGCATCACCCTGGCTCACGTTCTCTATTATATCGCGATCCGCGAAATCGGTGTCGCCCTCGCCCAAACCCTTCAATTGCTTTGTCCGGTCGGCGCGCTCGCGCTGTCGGCTTGGATTTTCGGCGAACGCCTGGCTCCAGGTCAATTAGCGAGCGCCGGCCTACTCTTGTTAGGCGCTTTTCTGGCGATGAAAACGAAACCGGCGGCAACGACCGAAACCGCTGAAAATATCTAGGCAGCGCGCCTGATCCAGGCCGGTCGCGGAGCTTGCTTCATCGGCCAGAAACGTAGTTCAGTTGAGTAAATGCAACGACTGGCCCGCGGAATCAATACCCTGTCGTTAGTCTTCATCCTGTTTTTTTGCACATCGGGCGGGCCGTATACAACGGAAACACTGATTCATTCTGTCGGGCCGGGATGCGGTCTCTTGATCCTGATCCTTGTGCCATTGATATGGTCGTTACCGGAGGTTCTGATTGTGGGCGAACTCGCCAGCATGCTACCGGAAGAAGGCGGGTATTACCGCTGGGTCGACAGAGCGTTCGGCCGATTCTGGGCGTTCCAAAATGGTTGGCTCACCTGGATGTACTCGCTAGTCGATATGGCGATCTACCCGGTATTGTTCACCCAATACCTCCGGTTCTTTTTTCCCGACCTCGACGCCCGGTTCGAATGGCTGATTTCACTGGCCGTGATCTGGGGCGCCACCTGGATTAATCTTCGCGGATCGGTGCGAGTGGGACGCGTGTCGGTCTGGGCGGGCTCATTTGTGATGCTCGCTTTCCTGGTAATGGCAATCCTGGCGAGCCGTCATTTGACGAGGATTCCGTGGCAACCATTCGCGTCTGAACAACGCCATGGATTTGGCGGATTGGCCGTCGGCGTGTCGATCGCCTTATGGAATTACATCGGCTGGGACAACGCCTCGACCGTCCAAGGCGAAGTCATAGATGCTTCTCGAACTTATCCGCGTGCGCTCGGGATCGCGCTGCCGTTCGTTACCATCGGCTATCTGGTGCCGCTGCTGGCGGCGCTGGCAGCGACCGATTGGACACAGTGGACCGAAGGCGGCTGGCCACAAATCGCCGCTGCGGCAGTTGGGAACGGCGGAAAGTGGATTGCCGCTTGGATCGGACTTGGCGGAATGGTCAGCGCACTGGCACTATTCAATGCATTGTTGCTGGCCTACTCCCGGATTCCGTTTGTGCTTGCCCAAGACCGCTTGTTGCCAGCGCCGTTAGGTAAGCTCGATCCAGTGGGCACGCCCCGCAATGCAGTTCTGGTTTCGGCCGCTTTCTATTCGATATTTGTTCTCGTGCCGTTCGGTAAACTGGTGATTGCCGACGTTCTTTTGTACTCCATCGCGCTGTTTCTCGAATTTTTCTCGCTGATTCAGCTCAGAAGAGCAGAGCCATCGTTACGCGGAGCATTCCGAATCCCGTTAGGCCGGAGCGGCGTCATTGGGCTGGCTGCGCTGCCTATGCTGGTCCTCCTCGCAGTGATCGCCATGTCGTTCGGTGACGGCGAATATGGAGTGCCGGCGGTGATAGGAGCCGGAGCCGCGGTAGCAGCCGGGCCGATCATGTACTGGCTTGCCCTAAAGACCAAGCACTCCGGCTAGGAAAGCATCGAAGATTCAGCCTCTGGCAAGCAACGGCGGACTGGAGACCGCCGCTCCTTGACGGGCGTCAATGGGCCCCTAACAAATCATCCGAGGACATCACCACTTCGCGGTCTTCGAATCGAACACGGCTCGACGAAGTAAACCGAAACGCCGTCCGGCCGCTACGCAGCTCTTTGATCGTGAAAAGCACGGATCGGTTCTGCAGTTGAAAGATCAGGGTCAGTGCCACTTTACGAAATTTCGCGTCCATCTCCTTGATCCAATCTTTAAAACGGTCGGGCGTGAACGAGCCCATATCTCGCATCAAAACCGTGTGCAGCAGGTGGCGAACAGCTTCGCGCTGTTCCTTCGTGAAAGAATGCATTCCGGCGGGCATGCCGGTCTAATGAGCAAACCGGATGCCGCATCGGTGTGATGCCGGCGAGATGTCTGACGACCTCCGCTACCCGGATGATTTCCGCCAGCCGGTGAGCATCGCGTTTCCGATTGGCGAACCGCACCTGAGCGTTCACATTCCTGCTCCAATGGATCTGCGGAAGTATCTCAAAACGCGTGGCCGAACGATTGAGCAGGCACTCGATCGTTACCTGCCGAAGGCCACCGCGAAACCTCCGACCATTCATCGAGCGATGCGCTACAGTTTATTCGCCGGCGGCAAACGGCTCCGCCCAATCTTGTGCCTCGCCGCGGCCGAAGCATGCGGCGGGCGACCGGAGGACGCGCTGCCCGTAGCAAGCGCGATCGAATGCATCCACACCTACTCCTTGGTACATGACGATCTGCCGAGCATGGATAACGACGACTTCCGTCGAGGCCGGCCAACGTGTCATAGGGTTTTTGGCGAAGGTATCGCGGTGTTGGCCGGTGACGCTTTGCTTACCGTCGCCTTTGAAATCGTTTCCTGCGCCCGCCAGACCCCGCGCTACGACACCGGTGCGTTGCTCCGGGAAGTCTCAGTTGCCGCCGGCAGCCAAAAGCTGATTGCCGGCCAAGTCGCAGATTTGGAAGGGGAAGGGAAAAAAGTGAACCGGACGCAGCTCCGGTACATACACGAGAACAAGACCGCAGCCATCCTCACAACAGCGGTTCGGCTGGGTGCCATGAGTGCGAACGCGACGCCGCCGCAGTTAAAAGCGGTGACGACTTTTGGAAACGCGCTGGGATTGGCCTTCCAAATCGTCGACGACATCCTGGATGTGACTCAA
>JBJMXE010000031.1:0-18579 GCA_045809745.1 Chthoniobacterales bacterium
CCGCAACGAGGCAGGATTCGACCTCTGGCCGGACACCACCACCCTGTATGCCACCATCCTTCGTGGCCACGTGCCACCGGACGCCGCACAGCCAACTGCAGGCGGCGCCGCCCAAGCAGGCGTCGTCGGGGCCGGCATCCTCTACATCCGGCCCCTCGACTTCGCCAAGCAACTCACCACGTTCCGCGCCGAAGGACCGGCCCCGGCGCCTAAAGTCGAAGAACGCGTTGCGCAAACTCCTGCAACAACAGCAGCAGCAGCTACAACGACAACGGCTGCAACAACACCGCCGCCTCCAGCGAAACATTCGGTAGCCGCGGAGCAGCCGATTGACGCCAGTTCGTCGCCATCGAGCGATTCATTGCGTTCCCTCGCCATGCCACCATCGTCGTTGCGGGTTGCTTCGCTGAACGAAACATCGAAGCAAACCGCGGCGCCTTCATCTGAAAGTGCCGAAACCGACGCAGCGGCTGAAGCATCCCCGGAACCGCAACCTCCGGCTCCGGCCGCGTCGAACGGATCAAACAATCAAGATGCTCAAACCGTGGCTGCGCTGGATTTGGAATTTCACTCCGCCGTCAAGACTAACGACGCCAGAACAATCGATCGTATTTTAGCCGACGATTTTGTGCTGATGCATGGCGCAGGGCCGGGAGCAAGCAAGGCCGACATTCTGAAGCAAGCCCGCGAGAAACAGGCTCGGTACGAACATCACGAGGTGGAGGAGGGCAGCCAGAACGTGCGGGTTTGGCGGGATACCGCAGTTGTAACCGAAACTCTGTGGGTTAAAGGCGCCGAGCAGGGCAGGCCGGTGGACGAAAAAGTCGCGGTTACGGAGACCTACGCGCGCACGCCCGATGGCTGGCGCTACGTGTCCGGCCAGGCTGTGCCAGCCGCGAAATAATTCGCCGAGCTGAGAATTCATGCAGCGACCCTCGACTGCAGTTGTAGCGGTGGTTGTGTCAATCACCGAACTAGTTAGACAGGTGCGTGAGCCAAGCACCTCTACAAAGATACGCGCCTTGTTAGGCTGACACCGTGGACGAAGACTTAAGTGGCTCTGAGTTTTTTGATCTACCGCCGCCGCTGTCTAGGAACCCCGCGTAGTTACGTGTCGGCCGGTTTTTCCAGCCTCCTTTGTGGTAGGCGTATCCGGCGATCAGCGGAAGCGCCACGGTTGCTTCGGCGTAAACCATCTGCTCCGCTCCGAGATCCACTTTACCCCACGAGTTCGCCTCCTTCAGAGTCGAGCCGCTGAGCGCGCCATCGCGCGTGTCGGCCACGGTGATCTGCACCGCATACTTGTGCATGCCCACGTCGAACCCGAGGTAATCACCGGCAACTACGGTGTCCTGGGCAAAGTTCTTCGGAACCCCGCCGCCGATCATGAATAATCCGCTTTGTTTCGACTCGATCTTTACCTTCGTCAGTTCCAGGAAATCTTTCGCCGAATCAATGCTCATGTGGCGATCCGGGTGATGCCACTGATGGTGCACCAGACCGAATCCGGCACTGCAATCACTGAACGCCGGAACGAAAATCGGCACCCCTTTTTCGAAAGCAGAAAGCACCACTGAGTCCCGGTTTTGGGCGTGTTCGGTCAAATGCCGACCCATCTCGCGAATGAACTCGCGCGAGGAATAGGGACGTGGCTCCAATTTATCCGCGATTTCACCGGTTGTGGCGTCACAGATGCGCAGCTGATCTTCGTCAATGTAGGTGTCGTAGATCCGATCGATCGCCAGACGGCGAAGGATGTCGTCGTCCACATTGATCTCGCCTTTGTAATGCTTGAAGCCGAGCGCTTCGAAGAAATCCTGATCAACAATGATCGCGCCGGTCGAAACGATCGCATCCACCATGTTGTGGCGCACCAGATCGACGATCACGTTCTTGAGACCGGCGGAAAACAAAGAGCCGGCCATGCATAAAATGACCGCGCAATCCTCATCCCGCAGCATTGCGTCAGAAATTTGCGCAGCCCGGGCGAGATCCCGCGCCGAAAACGCCATTTTGCTCATGGCATCTACCAGCGGAACAACATTGTGCTGCTTGATGTCGATGTGCTCGATTTGTTCAACGAGGAGATCAGATTTCTTCGGTTTCATAAGAAGTGAGGGGGCAGGACTAGAGCTTAACCTGAACTAAACGCAAGGGACGAGAACGCGCTACTTCAAACCAGACGCCGAACGCCGAACTTTATCCAGCCTACTGGCCGTTCGGGTACAACCATTCCATGTAATCCTTCACGCCCGCTTCCAGGGTGAAACGCGGTTTATACCCGAGTGCGCCCTTGATCTTATGCAGGTCGGCCTCGGTGAAATTCTGGTAGTGCGCGTGCGGATTATCAATGTATTCCGGCTCGAGGCTCGTGCCTAACGAGCTATTCAGCACCTGCACCAGTTCGTTAAATGAATGCGCTTTTCCTGAGCCAAGGTTGTAGATTCCGCTGCCGTAGGCGTCGAGCGCGCGAATCATTGCATCGACCACATCCTTTACGTAAACAAAATCGCGTCTCTGCTCGCCGTGTTTGAAAATCCGGGGCCGTTGTCCGGCTCTGATCTGACGGGACAAATGGTAGACCATGCTCGCCGGCATCCCCTTATGCGCCTCGCGCGGTCCGTAAACATTAAAGAAGCGCAATCCGATGATCACCCAGTCGGAAAAATCGTGCATCCGGCGTAGCGCGATGTTGTCCATGACCACTTTCGAGAAGGCATAAACGTTCGCGGGGGCAGAGCCGTCGGTTTCGAGACTCGGCTGAGTAGCAGCGCCGTAGGTGGAACCGGAGGAGGCGTAGATCACGCGGGTGTGGCCACCGTGCGCGAAGTCCAGCAAACGGCGGAAACTTTCCACGTTGTCGTGCACCTGCACGAACTGGTCATGCAGCGTTGTGTCGGTGATTGACGCAAGATGGAAGATGGCGTCGAAGCGGTCGTCGCCGAATTGGTGCCGCCAATCCAGCTTGGCCAGATCGGCCGCCACGAAATCTCCTTTGTAGCCGACGAGGTTTTTGAAATCGCCCGACCGAAAATCATCAATGACGGTTAGCCGCGCTTCGGGAAGAAGTTCCTGAAGCGACAGGACCAGATTGGACCCGATAAATCCGGCGCCGCCGGTAACGAGAAAGTTGAAGGAGGAGTGAGGCAGAGGCACGCGCAGAAGGGGTTACGCCGTTGCATAAATAAGTCTTGAGCGCCGGAGTGCAAGCGGCTAGTTCTGGAGCAGTTCTTTGTGAGCTTGATCCGTGGATCGGCGCAAGAAATCCCGTGTAAACCGGGAGCAGTTGCGCTGCTGTAACTGGATACGACTTCCCATGAGCCAATCGTTACCTGAAAGGGTGCGGTGAAGGCGGGAAGGAGGGGCGTTCCTCGAACCAATTCGGGGGACCAGAAGCCAGGAGCCAGAATATTTGCCCGGTCCACCTCATTCGTGAGCGCCTCTGTAGCGGCGGTCTGTGACCGTCGAGTCTCTAAACGCTCTCGCGGAAAAACTTCTTCGCAGAAAGAGAAGAATGAGAGCTGGGCGATGCGGCTGCGGCCATACAAGTCCGACTCTCCGAGTTGGAAATTTGTATGAAAATCGATATTCGCCGATTGGCTTTGTCCCGCCATCTGCCGGGCTCCCCATTGTGGTTTGTACTGCTCGCGTTCTGGTTAGGCGCAGCAGCGACTTGTTATCCTCAGGATCTTCCGCATCCCACAGCTTCGCCGGAAGAAGAGCATTCGCCCGATAGCGAAGCTGAACCAGTCATTGTATCCGCGACTCGGACTGACATTCCCATTACTGAATCGCCCGCGACGGTGAGCGTGGTGCGCTCGGACGAGATGGAACAGAAACAGATCGAGCAAGCATCTGATGCTTTGCGCGAGGTGCCGGGCCTGTCCGTCGTCCAGACTGGCACAGCCGGTCAGCTAACCTCTGTCTTCACTCGCGGTTTGCGCAGCGAACACACTCAGGTCCTTCTCGATGGCATTCCAATTAATCAGGGGCTCCAGGGTGCGTTCGATTTTGCGAATCTTACGATCGACGACATTGATCGAATTGAAGTCGTTCGGGGACCGCAAAGCACGATCTATGGTCCGAGAGCTCTTGCCGGCGTCATCCAATTATTTACCCGGCGGGGCGACGGCCCTCCGGGAATTACCATCATTGCTGAAGGCGGGTCGTATGGAACGTTCCGCGAGGCAGTGGAAAGCGATGGCAAGATTGGCGCGTTCGATTATTCGTTCGGAGCCAGTCGCATCGATACGGACAACGCCCGGCCTAACAATCAATACCGCAACACCGCCGTGATTACCGATGTCGGATGGACGCCGGCAAAGGATTTGCGGATTAGCACGTTGTTTACCTATTCGCTTAGTGACACCGGAAATCCGAATAGCATTTTCACGCCGCGACCGATCGATAACTTTCTCACTGAAAAATGGCTGATCGCGCCGCGGTTCGAACTCTCGCTGTCCGACTGGTGGAAGCACACGTTGATCGTGAGTTACGATCACGAGCGGCAGTTGAACGATCCTAACCAGGACGGATTCGTTGGGCCAACTCGCGCCTTATTCGAGCGCACGACGGTGGATTACCAGAACGATCTGCGGCCGGTTTCATGGCTGACGATCATCTCGGGGTTCTTCTACAGCCGGGTTAACGCCGGTCAGGAGAGGCCGTTCATTGCCCCGGAGTTTGGACAGTTCCTCAGTGATCACACTCAGGAAACGGCCGGGTTTGTTGAACTCACTGCCAGACCGCTGCACAACCTGGTGCTCGTCGGCGGGGGCCGATTCGAGCATTTCAATCAATTCGGCGACATCTGGACCTACCGTTTTGCGGGCAATTATCAGTTCGAAAAAACCGACACGTCTATCCACGCCAGCGCAGCCACTGGATTCAGTCCGCCGAGCAGCCAGGATAAAATCTTTGGAAATAATTTCGGTCTCAAGCCGGAAAAGGGCTTTGGCTGGGACGTTGGAGTGGAACAGCGGCTATGGGACCGTGCCATCACGATCGGCGCCACCTACTTCCACAATGATCTTTCCAACCTCATCGGGTTTAACGGTCTCTTCGACACATTGAATCTCGGTGCGGCCCGGACGCAGGGCATCGAAACGGAGGTGCGCGCCACTCCATTCAAAGGATTCACCGCGGTAGCCACCTACACCTATCTCGACGCCGAGAAGACATCCTCCGTGGACATCAACCAACCGGTAGGAGCACGGCTACCGCGCCGGCCGCGCAACGAGGTTTACGCATCGGCATCATATCTGTGGGCGGGAAAGCTACGGACGACTCTGGCCGCGAAATTTGTCAACGCGCGCGAAGAACTGAATTTTGGAGCACCCAATTTCGACATCGAGGATTACTGCTTCGTCAACTTCGCCGCGGAATATGAGGTGAACTCGCACCTGACCTTATTTGGTCGCATCGATAACCTGACCAACGAGCATTATGCCGAAGTATTTGGTTTTCCCGCGTTGGGCCGCGCCGTCTACGGCGGAGTAAAGGTGCGATTCTGATCGTTGTAACGGCGGTCTCCCACCGTCACATTATTTGATGCGCTGCCGTCCGAGTTAGTGCGGCGGTCTGAAACCGCCGCTACAAGGACTTTATGCCTCGTTCGACTTGAGAAGGGAACTCGAGAATGAACAAACCAAGGCTCTCGCTATGTCATCCCGAGCGAAGTCGAGGGACCCCGCCGACGGCAGTGTACGTCACGCAAGTAGGAGAGTCCTTCGACTGCGCTCCGGATGACACCGCTGTGTGTTGGTTTTCTCCGGTGTCATGACTCCAAGCCGGGTTAGGAACGCGCTTGTCTGCGAAGCTTCGCTTGGTCTCCGCCATGCCACATCTGCGGTGTCACAGGAGCTCCGCCCTCCATTCCTGGAGCAGCACCGCTTGTCATTCCGGACGAAGTCGAGGAATCTGTCACTGCTCTCTGTTGGAACGAATGACTCCCGCATTATACCTGATTACCGGAGTGGCCGTTGGCGCGGTGATCGCCGTCATCGCGTTTTTCGTCACCCGCCGCAACCGTAATACGGACGAAATTCTCATTACCAAGATTGCGTTGCTCGAAGGTGCTCAGGAGCGGGGCGAGCGGATGGTGCGCGAGGAGATGTCGCGCGGACGTGAAGAAAACGCGCACGCGGCCAAATCCCAGCGGGAAGAACTCGCCAAATCGCTCGAAGGCGTCCGATCGATTGTGGATCACCGTCTGCGGGAACTGCAGGAGGACAACTCCCGGCAGATTGATAAGATGCGCGCAACAGTCGACGAAAAACTCCAAGGCACGCTGGAGAAACGGTTAGGCGAGTCGTTTAAACTAGTGAGCGATCGACTGGAGCAGGTTCATCAAGGCCTCGGCGCGATGCGACAATTGGCCAGTGATGTGGGCGGTCTTCAAAAAGTACTTTCAAACGTAAAAACGCGCGGGGGCTGGGGCGAAGTACAACTAGGAGCGTTGCTCGAGCAGGTGCTAACTGCCGATCAATTCTCCCGGAACGTGAAGGTTCGTCCTGATACCGGCGAGTTCGTCGACTTCGCGATTCGCCTGCCCGGAGACGACAACGGATCACCGGTGTGGCTGCCGATCGACGCTAAATTTCCGACCGAAGATTACCAGCGACTGATTGCGGCGCAGGAACAGGGAAATGTTCCGATGATCGAAGAGGCGGCGAAAAGTTTGGAGACGCAGATTAAGAGATCAGCCAAAGATATTTGCCACAAGTACATCGCCCCGCCCAAGACGACTGATTTCGCGCTGATGTTTCTTCCGACTGAAGGCCTGTATGCGGAAGCGATCCGGCGTGTCGGCCTGGTGGAACAGGTGCAAAGAGATTGCCGGGTAGTGCTAACCGGACCGACCACGCTGGCGGCGCTGTTGAATAGTTTGCAGATGGGTTTCCGCACCCTCGCCATTCAGAAACGATCGAGCGAAGTGTGGAATCTGCTGGCCTCGGTGAAAACGGAATTCGGCAAGTTCGGCGAGGCGCTTTCGAGCGTGAAAGACAAACTCGATCAGGCAGCGCGAAAAATGGAGGATGTTGATGTCCGTTCGCGGATGATCACCAGGAAATTGCAGAAAGTTGAAGAACTGCCGAGCAACCCGCAGCCACTTCTCAAAAATCTCTTGGGCGAGACGGACGAAAATCTGGAGTGACGGAGTAGTGGAGTGGTCGAGTGAACGGCGAAGCGCGGGGGATTGGTAGGCCATCTGTCAGCGCGGCAACGAGCGGGTATAGCCGGTGGCGGTGACGCCGGCATCCTGGTCCGATTACTTGTTCAAACCGCGTGCGCTTTTGAGCGAACCGCGTAAGGTCTGCGCACCCAAACCAAAGGACAACACGCAATGGCTAATCGAATCGCAGAAATCAAAACCAATCACGGCACCATCAAATTCGAGCTGCTCGAACAGGAGGCACCCAAAACCACCGAGAACTTCCGGTTACTGGCCGAGAAAGGTTACTACGATGGGGTGGTCTTCCATCGCGTGATCAAAGGTTTCATGATTCAGGGCGGCGATCCGACCGGCACGGGTCGCGGTGGAGAATCAGCCTGGGGCGGACGGTTCGCCGATGAGATCAAACCCGGCTCCGAAGTGTACCAGCGCGGTTACAAGGCAGGGACCGTGGCCATGGCCAATGCCGGTCCGAACACCAACGGTTCTCAATTCTTCATCATGCACATCGATTATCCGTTACCGCCTAACTACACCATCTTTGGGCGAGTGACCGAAGGTCAGGATGTGGTAAATGCAATTGCCACCAGCCCCACCGCTTCTGGGGACCGGCCGAAATCAGAAGTGAAGATGGAGAAGGTAACGATTCACGAAGGGTAGGGGGGCAGCAGGGAGTGCCCTCACCTCATTCCTCTCCCTGAGGGAGAGGAAGAATTCGTGTGCGTCGTGAGCGGCGGGTTTCTTAGCAACCTAAGACTCCAACAGCGTTGCGCGTTGAGCGTGTGTCCATGATTCCAGGTTCGGCCCTTACGCCGTTGCGTCACAGGACGTCACCCCACTTGGCCTTGTCCTTGAGCAGGATCTCGCGGAGCAGACGAATGGGCGGCATTCCGTGATTGAGCAGTTCGTTGTGGAATTTCTGAAGGGAAAACTCGTTTCCCTGCTGCGCTTTGTAGTCGCCCAAAAGTTTTTGAATCTGAAGTTTGCCTAACGAGTAATTCAGATACCCGGGATCAAACGTTCCGCGCATCGCTTCCGCCCGGGCCGGTTTCTCTTCGTAGTAGCAGTTGTCCCGAAAAAATTTCGTGGCGTCGTCCACGCTCATGTTTTGGGTGTGCATTTTGATCGCCACGCACAAGCGGCAAAAGCGCAGCAGTGCCTCGTCCGCCTGGGCCAATCGATATTTGGCAACGCGTTTCTGCACCTCTTCCGGTGACATGGGCGTTGGCGTCGGCGCCGGGGTCGCCTTCTTGCCAGAGTGCCGCGCCGGACTGGGAGCGCCGGCAGGCTGGCTGCCGTATCCCTCATCAATCATCATTTGCTCGCAGTAATGGGCCCAACCCTCGGTGAAAGCGTAGCTGCTGAAAATCTTCTCAACCTTGGTGGCAGACGATGCATTTAAATGCAGGAATTGGACATAATGACCGGGATACGCCTCATGAATCGAGACCAGGTCTGACGTGTAGTAATTGAACGCCGTTAACCATTCTTCCTTTTGCGCCTCCGGCCAATCGTTCTCTACCGGTGTAACATAGAAATAAGCCTCGGGCGCGCGCTTCTCGAACGGCCCCGGCGTATCCATCGAGGCGAACGATGTGGCGCGGCGGTATTGCGGCGTTTCCTTCACCTGCGCGCGGACATCCGAAGGAATGGTGACGAGCTTATGGCTCACTACAAATTTGCGCACCTCTTCCAGATCGCGCGAAACATCGTGAAGCAGGTTTTCCGGCGTTGGATGCTCCTTCTGCACATCCTTGAAAACATCCGCGGCGGTTTTGTTCGGATCGATCTGCCGCGCTGCCTCGGTGAATTTCTCTTGCTCCTCTTTCAGCTTCGCCAGCCCGATTTCGAGGACTTTGTCCGGCGGCAAATCCACTAATTCAGTGTCAGTCAGCATCCGATGCAGCTTTTCTTCGCCAATGGCAAAGTTAGGGGAGGCTTTCGGCAATCGATCTCGCTCGAGCCAATTGGCATACTCGTTTAGCGCACCGGCCGCCTTGCGATTCACGTCTTCCAATTCAGCTTCAATCCGATCGTCCCTCACATCCTCGAATGCGGCCATCAGGTTCTGGCGAAGGAAATCAGCTGAACCGCGCGCGGTTTTGATGGCCAGCTCGACGTACGGTTTCGGCAGAACCGGCGCCAGGTTTGTTTTCGCTGCGATGACGATGTTCGGCACCTGTGATTCAATCGCGATGACGCTCCGGGCTCGATCTTCCAACGGCGCAAAGTTGCGTCTGATGTACACGTTCATGTCGGCCGCGCGCGCGTAGACCATTGGGTTCCGCTCGAAAACTGCGAGATCCTGGCGCTGGAAAAGTTCTGCCCGGATTCCGGCTTGGAGAATACGAAGATCAATCGATTGCCGGGCGCCGAGCTTCTCGAGATCGAACTTGCGCAACCGGTCGTCAAACCGGCGAAGGCGTGACAGTTCCGCATCTAGCGCCAGGCGGCTGTAGTCCGAAATTTTGCCGTCGTACTCGTGCAAGCCGAGGGACGTTCCAAGCAGCGGCCGCGCAGCCAGATAGCCTCTGATATATTCTTCCGCGACCGACTCGTATTCCTCGTCTGCCGTCTTTACAGCGCTACCGACATGTAGCGGAACCAGCAATGCTAAAATCCACGTAAGGCGGCGGAGGTGATTCATTTGCGCGTGCAGCGTATTTCCGAAACGCAAACAGTAGTCGACCCTTTGCTCGTTGCCAAAAATTTCCCGGTGAGCGATGGTTCCGGCCTGTTTGGAGGGATAATGAACAGGAGCTTGCTAATTCGAACGCTCATTTCGGTGACGGTGTTCTCCGTCTGCGCCGCCACATTAAGGGCCGCGCCGGCTCCCAGTCCGGCGCCGGAGGAAGATAACGGCTATTCACAGATCGCCATGTTCGCGAAGGCGGTGCAATTGCTTCGGCAGGATTATGTGGATGGCAATAAGACCGGTTATCATGAGCTGATCACGTCCGCGATGAAGGGCATGCTCGCGGCACTCGATCCGCACAGCCAGTACATGGACCCGAATGACTTTCGGGACATGCAGGATGACACTCGCAGCCGGTTCAACGGGCTTGGCATTGAGGTTTCGATCCGCAACGGATTGCCGACCGTCATTGCACCGATGGAGGATACGCCGGCGGCGAAGGCCGGCATTTTATCCGGAGATCAGATCCTGAAGATCAACGGCACCGCTACCGACCGAATGGATTTACAGGATGCAATGAACCTTTTGCGTGGACCCACCGGTCAGAAGGTGACGCTGACGCTATTGCGCCCTTCCACCAAGGAAGTGCGGGAATACGCGCTCGAGCGGGTAGAGATAAAAGTGCAGAGCGTAAAAGCCGCGCACCTGCTGGATCGCGAACTAGGCGATCCGTTCAAGATTGGGTATGTGCGGCTCGTTCAGTTTAATGAGCCGACCGCCGACGAGTTGTCGAAGGCCCTCGACGAATTACAAAAGCAGGGCATGCAGGCGCTCATCCTCGACCTTCGTAACAACCCCGGCGGTTTGCTGAATAGCGCGGTCGACGTCTGCTCGCAGTTTCTGCCGCCGAACACGAAAGTTGTGTCCACTCAGGGACGAGTTGCATCGCAGCAGCGTGATTACACCACTCCGGCTACCAAAAAGGAGCGACCGGAATTTCCCATGGTGGTTCTGGTTAACGAAGGGAGCGCCAGCGGTGCCGAAATCGTTTCCGGCGCGCTGAAAGATTTACATCGCGCCGTGTTGGTCGGTGAGACGACCTTCGGCAAAGGGTCGGTGCAAAATGTTCTGCAATTACCGGACGGTTCCGCGATCCGGTTCACTACCGCGAAGTATTACACGCCGAGTAAACAGGTGATTCATGGCAACGGAGTCACCCCGAACATCCGGGTCCCGATGACCGCTGAGCAGGAGCGCGTGCTCTTCGCAATGCGCAGCAGTGACGTGAAAGCGCAGGAAGAGAACAATCTCGTCAGGAGCAAAGATCCGCAAATGCTACGGGCGATCGATGCGTTGAAAGGCGTGATGATCTACGCTCAGCACAGCCAGAACGAGCAGATCAAAAGGTAGTGTAGAGGCGTTTGTGCCAAACGCCTGTTTTGAAGTTCGGTGGTTGTCACAACCACCGCTACAATGAAAACAATTCTCGCGCTGGAAACTTCCTGTGACGAGACGGCAATCGCGATATTGCGAGGCAAGGAGCTACTGGTCAGCGAAGTTGCGTCCCAGGTAGCAGAACACGAAAAGTATGGCGGCGTCGTTCCGGAAATCGCATCGCGCAACCACATTGTCGAGGCGCCGAGGTTGTTAGACCGGGCGCTTGGCGACGCAGGGGTCGAGCTGCGCGACGTCGACGCCTTCGCAGCCACGAGCGGACCGGGTCTGGCGAGTTCGCTCATGATAGGTGCTTCCATTGCCAAAGCTCTGGCGATCGGCGAAGCCAAGCCTTACCTCGCCATCAATCATCTCGAAGGTCACCTGCTCTCGCCATTTTTTGGTGCTAACGAAATTCTGCCGAACGTTGCGCTGGTGGTTAGTGGAGGTCACACCATGACCGTCCTGGTGCGGGGTGTCGGCGATTATCAGGTGATCGGTCGCACCGTCGATGATGCTGCGGGCGAAGCCTTCGATAAGGTGGCGAAGCTGCTCGGGTTATCCTACCCCGGCGGTCCCGAAATCGAGAAGCGGGCGCGAGTAGGCGATGTGGCCCGTTTTCAGCTGCCGCGCAGCATGCCGGAACCGCCTGACTTCAGTTTCAGCGGATTGAAAACCGCGGTTCGTTACCTGTTAGACAAGCTGAACTATCATGGCGCATCGAACGAAGCCACGCTCGATGCCAGCCTTGTCGCCGACGTGTGCGCTTCGTTCCAGCAAGCGGTGGTCGACGTCCTCGTCCCGAAGACAGTTCGTGCGGCCAAAGGCGGGGGCGTGAATACCGTCACATTAAGCGGGGGAGTGAGCTGCAATGCTCATCTGCGCGACACCATGGCAAACGCCTGCCGGAGAGAGGGGTTGGAATTCCTTGCCGCCGAATCATGGCTATCGACCGACAACGCCGCGATGATCGCCTTTGTTGCCGCGCTGCATCTGGAACGCGGAATGACATCAGGCGTTAGTCAGGAGATTGATCCGAACCTTGCCCTGGCTTAACCAGTTCGAATATCTAAGGGACACAGGAAAGCAGGAAATTAACTGAACCGAAGTCAGTCAGCCGCATCCTCCCCCAGTGTTCCTGCGTTTCTAAGCGATCGCTTCAGTCTCAGAAGGAAAATGTCAGCCCGCTTCGCACCATGCCGAAGTTGTTATTCGGCCCGTCTACCACGTTCCAACTGAAATCGTTAGTCCAGCCGAGGTGCCGATTGAACCGGAACTCCAGTCCGCCACCGAGCTGACCGAGTGCCTCAGTCTGGCCGCCGCGGTGCTCGGTTCGAGCGGATAACGTCGGCTTGGTGTTATCGACGATCAGAATGTCGCTGTCGCCGCCGTTGAAAATGGCGCCACCGCCCGCCCAAACGTAAGGCGATAATCGGGAGCAATGAATCGGATAACGGATGGTTAAGGTGCCAAGAGCTGAGCCAACGATCCGGTGATCCTCACTTCGGGTCACGCTCATTACCAGCGGTTGTGGCACTTCAATGTCGAGTGCGTTGCGTTTGGTATCCAAAAGGAACCCTTCCACACCAACACCGAAATAGCGGTGAAAGAAATATTTCAGATCGACGCCGCCGCCCCAGGCGTGATCGGTTTGCAAGTAACGATCCCTCGAAGTCAACACGCTGAGATCAAACTCGGTAAAGCGGTGGTTGAGGCTACTGAGGTCAGCGATGCCGTTAGTCCCGGCCCAGGCGTAGGTTCCCCACAGGCTGACGTTCCATTCGGTGTCTCCATACCATTCCGGGCAGGGGGTGGATTGAGCCACCGCTTGCTTCATGTCTTTACCGGTGGGCTGTTCGGTTCCGGCGAGCGCGATACCGGCCGACGTGCTCGCGATTAGGAAAAAGCATCCGAGACGGGTGATCACAGCGATTTTGTTAACAGCCTTGAGGCTAACGGTCAATACGAAGTCGGACCGCACTGGGATTGACCTTCGGGTTGCCTATTGGCCAAGCCCTGTTTTCAGTTAATTTCCCGCTATGGCAGTATTCTTTAGAGTTTGTCTGTTCGCGTCGGTGCTGTTGCTTCAGGCGTGTGTCAAACGGGACGAAGCACGAAACGAGGTCGGCTTAGTTCCCGAGGAAGGTTCGAACATCCCCCAGGGAACGCCGCGGGTGGGTTACGAGCGTATTAAAACCCGGCCGGACGCAACACCAACACCTCCTCCCACCGATCCGATGGACAAACCGCTAGATCCTACCGGTCTGCCGAGCGGGCGGTAGCGAGGCTGAGTAAAAGCCTGGCGGTAACGGTCGAGGTCCAAATAATGGAGAGGGTACTCGCCGCGGCGAGCACGCGTTTGCTATTCTCGGTGGTTGGCACAGACCACCGCTGCAGCCAGCGCTTTATCGTTGAATTCCGCGCATGCTTTTTAACAGCGTCCCCTTCGTTGTCCTCGTAGCAGTCACGTTTGCCATTTATTACGCGCCATTCCTGCGTGCTCGCAGCTGGCAGGTTCTGGTGCTCATTTTCGCGAGTTTCGTTTTTTACGGTTACGGTCAGCCGAAGTTGCTCTTACTGCTGGTCGCCTCGATCGCGATCAATGTCCTGACTAGTTATTGGATCGCAGTAGACCGGCCTTCACGCCGCCGCCTCTGGGCCGTTACCGGGATCACTCTTAACCTGGCGTTGCTGGTGTTTTTCAAGTACGCCGGGCTCCTGGCGAACCTGCTCCCCGGTCTAACCGCGACTTCGGTGGGACACGTTCTGACCACGATTCCTCTGCCGATCGGCATCTCATTTTTCACATTTCAAGGAATCAGTCTGGTGGCCGAAGCCTTTCGCGGCCATCGGCCGGCGAGTGGCGGATCGCGGAATTCCGAGCCGCGCATTGTGTGTCGCAACTTCATGGAGCACCTCCGCAACACTGCGTTCTTTAAATCTTTTTTCCCCTACCTGGTCGCTGGTCCGATCGTGAAGGCGCACGAGTTTTATCCTCAAATCGGAACGAAGAAATTCAAGGACATCCAATGGGAGACAGCGTTCCGCTGCCTCGTCGTCGGCTACTTCCTCAAGATGGTGGTGGCTGACAATCTCAAGGACGCAACGTTCTGGATCTCGTACCCGGCCTTCTTGAGGCATTCATCAATCGGCCTAACCGGGCTGCTTTTCGGTTTTTCGATGCAAATCTTCGCCGATTTTGCAGGCTACTCCCTGATCGCCATCGGCCTTGCCCGTTTGTTTGGCTACATCCTGCCCATCAACTTTAATTTTCCTTATCTCTCGCGCTCTTTTACCGACTTCTGGAAACGCTGGCATATCTCTCTTTCGACCTGGCTGCGGGATTACCTGTATTTTCCGCTAGGCGGCAACCGAAAAGGAACACTCCGAACTTACTTCAATTTGTTTGTGGTGATGTTCCTGGGCGGACTGTGGCACGGCGCGTCGTGGAAATACGCGGTGTGGGGAACCTTTCATGGACTGGCGCTTGCGGTTGAGAGATCGCTCAGGAATAAGATTCATCTGCCGCGCAATTGGAGTGTCGACAGTCTGCGGGTGCTGATGGTGTTTTCGTTTGTCACCCTGGCGTGGTTGCTATTCAAGCTGCCTACCTTGCAACAGGCGCTGCAATATGTCGGCGCTATTTTCCACAGCATCGGGCAGACGCGCTACGTCATCCTCGCGTGCATTCTGACCTACTCCACGCCGGTCCTGCTCTATTACCTGTGGCACGTCCTGAACAGGCGGTGGCGTCCGCACTTGCGTCGATACGAAGACTGGATCCTGGCGGCGTTACTTGTGGCCATCGCGTTGAACAGCGGTTCGCCACAGAAGTTTATCTACTTCCAGTTTTAGAAAGCCCGCGTGATCAAGAGCACTATTTTGAAGGCGCTGATGATGCTGGCCGCATATCATTTTGTCTTCCCGCACATTCCGCGAACCTATTTTGAGCTAAGCGGCCCGCAGCGTGACAATTATTCCCGGGCCCAACGCTACGTTTACGACATCCCCTCACAAACGAAGGCAATCGTCGGATCGTCCTTGTCCCTCCGGTTTAACGAGTCGACGCTCGGTCCGGGCTACTACAAGCTGTGCTTGGGTGGTGCCAGTATCTTCAACGGATTGGAGATTATTCGCAGGACACGCAGGCATCCTCCGGTCGTCCTGATTGAAATTAATCAACTTACTTGGGACACAGACCAGGAACTTCTGCACGATTTGTTTACGCCGTGGCTGATGCGACTTCGCGGTCACTTTCCGATGTTCAGGGAAGAAGGACGGCCGGCAAATTTCGTTAACGGCATTGGAAATGTATTTTT
This sequence comes from Chthoniobacterales bacterium, assembly GCA_045809745.1. Lineage (GTDB taxonomy): Bacteria > Verrucomicrobiota > Verrucomicrobiia > Chthoniobacterales > UBA10450 > DATFCK01. The sequence goes on from JBJMXE010000031.1 coordinate 15,563, forward strand.
GCAGAAAAGTTTCCATCGGGTGTCGCGACTGCTTGGCCGCCGACCACCAACGGAGGACCTATCTGCTGGTGGCAGTGCTTTGAACCCTGCCTTATTTTCACGAATCTTTCGCCTGTATCACGACGAACTGTATGCCGTAGCGCCATCGAATTTAACCCAGCAGGCGAGCCGGCTTGGGGAATGTGTCGATGCACTCAGCCGCGACGGATCGATTTGCATTCTGTACGAGATGCCGATCGATTCCGCCCTTTCGGACTTGCCCGCGCCGGCGGCGGTGCGGAATGCCGCGGAAGCGCGATTCCCGAAAGACAAATATCACTGGCTCCAATTCCCTCATGATCATAACTACGACACCTACGACGGCCTTCATGTAAGCGCCGCAGAAGCGGATCGCCTAACCGAGATATTGGTTCGCCAGGTAAACCAAATTTCACATTAAAGCGCGGTCGCGACTTCGGCAGCAAGCGGCTTGTAGCGGGACGTGTCACTCTCGCGCCAACGCTAGTGCCGCATTGGTTGTCTTTAAACTCCGGCGAAACTATTTGCCGCCCTTTTTGACCGACGCATAATAGTGACCCGCCGCGTCTCGATATAGATTCGGTCCGACCTTCTTGAAGCGCTTGTTCCGGTTATGACCACCAATGCCTTGCCTTTGATCATCCCAAGGCAAGGCGTACACAACCAGTAGAAATCGCTCAGAAGCCCCCGTAGTTCAACGGATAGAACGGAGGTTTCCTAAGGCGAAAGGAGTGTTTTAGCAGGAGTTGTTAGGCGTCGTCTCCCGTCAGCAAATATCATGTAGAACGAGGTTTACGGGCCAAGCCATGTCCTCAGCGATTATCACCAATATGCTGTTTTTGGCTCGCGGGGTGACACAACGGGTGACACAAGAAGCTCGACTTTATGGACGTGGCACCTAATTACTATTGCCTACGCGATGGAAGCTAAGCTCAAGGTCAACGTCGGGGATCATCACCTGGAGATCGAGGGGTCGGAGGCTTTCGTGCAGCAAGCGTATTCAGAATTCAAAGAGCTCGTAAGTAAGGCTTCGTCGCCCGCAAGCCCGAGCCATCAACAAGTTCCGCCGGGCCGTATCATTTCTGGCGGCACCAACAAGAGTCCGAAGGCTGCGAAAGCAGGGAAGTCGAGCAAGGGATTTAGCCGTATCGACATCGATCTCAGACCTAGCGGCAAGACAAGTCTGAAAGATTACGTTAGCCAGTTCGAAACCCCCTCTAAGGATGAGCTCTACCTCCTATCAGTCGGTTATCTCACCGACCAAATCGGCGTGAAAAACGTCACCGCTAGCCACATCTACACGTGCTTAGACGAACTTAACGAACGAATCCCAACGCACCTAAAGCAGGTCCTGCGGAACATCAAGAACAAGAAAGGATGGATAGACACCTCGGACTCCGACGATTTAACAATCACGATCAAAGGGAAAAACCATCTCAAGCACGATATGCCCAAGGCGAAAGTGAAGGCGTGATTAGAGGTCCCCTTTGCAAGACAAGTTAGAATCATTCATCGACCGCGTCCCCGACTTCGCGTCTCTTTCCGGGGCCCGCCAACTAGAGTACTTTGCGTACTTTCTAACGGAGATTCAGCGTGAGGATGGCATTTCCGCGCCCCGAATTAGAGACTGTTTCGACGCGCTTCGGATACCGGCATATTCGAATATTCCAGCGTACATTACGAACCACTCCCGGAAGTCGAAAACCAAATCCCCGACTTTCATACGGATAAAAGGCAATTACTATCTTAACCGAGAATTCGCAGCGAAGTTAGGATCCAGCCTAAAAGGAAGTCACCTCGTGGTCGGCGTTAAAACCGACCTGCGCAACTTACTGGCAAAAATTAAGAGCCCGAACCAAGAAGGCTTTCTCTCCGAGGCCCTGGCGTGCTTAGAGGTTAAAGCATACAGGGCGTCGATAATAATGGTTTGGCTTCTGGCAATAGACCATCTCACGGACTTCATTCTAGCAAAGCACCTTACTGCGTTTAACGCGGTATTGGCGGCAAACACCGACAAAAGAGTTAAGGTGTCTATAGTCGCAAATAAGGATGACTTCGGCGACATTCCGGAAAGCAAGTTTATCGAATTCTGCCGGTCCGCGAAGATTATATCGAATGATGTTCGCAAGATTCTTGATGCGAAACTTGGAATCCGAAACACATGCGCCCACCCGTCGGGCGTTCAAATCTTAGAGGCCAAAGCCGTCGACGTTATCGACGACCTCGTCAACAACGTGATCCTTAAATATGCAATTTAATGAACCACCGCGTCATTCGGCGCGTCGAGTTACTTAAATGAAGTTGCGACACTTGCTTCGAATAGCGGTCGCGCTCCTCATAATCACTGCTGCTGGGGCCCTCGTCTTTTATTGGACACAATCCCACCGGTGGCCATTTTCTACCGGCTCAAACGATCAGGCATTTTTAGGAACAACGTTTGGAATGTCACAACCCGAAGTCGAACGGACACTCAGGAAACACGATGCGCGCTTAGTAAGTTACAGCGAGTACGATAGCCTTTCTTCTGATCACCTAATCAGTCACTTTGATTTCACGCCACTCCTTCCATCCGACGAGCGCAGCTACTACGACATGTATATGCCATCTATCCGAATGTTCGGAGCAACCACCGAAGCTCGCTTCGAATTCTTCAATTCGCGCCTGAATTATGTCTCCGTCAACTTCACAAAATATGCGGATACCGCTTCTGTTGTTCCGGTGATTGTTGACGCGTTAAAGCAGCGCTACACCTTCGTAGAGCGTAAAGAAGCGGAGAAATTACCAGGTGCGTATACGCTGGAGTTCTCCTCGAACGGAGTAAAAGCCTCTTTGTGGGTTAATTTAACTGACCAAAAGAAACCTGTTTTGGACTTAAACCTAAGCCGAATCTCAGATGAATCTGATCGAGAAAAACGAATCCAGCAGAGAGAGCGAGCTGCTTTCGGCCCTTCGAAATAAACACTTAAAACACCTTTTTGGCATTGCCCAAGAAAGGTGTA
>JBJMXE010000032.1:0-38865 GCA_045809745.1 Chthoniobacterales bacterium
CGCGGTGATCGCACTAACGGCCAGCGCGAGGGAAGCCATCGCGGCCAGTAACTTTCCTGAAGTCTTTGTGATCATAAGCATTTTCTGGTTGGGAAGAGGTTGGTCCGACCGGCTCACGGCAATCGCAGTGGCTGAGATCGAACTTCTGTCTTCTTCCTATAAAGCCAGAAAATACAGGTGTTTGTCAATAATTATGGTAAATACTAAAGATATTCTCTCGGCGAGAGTCGTCGCGGGGCAGCGGGTGCGTGCCAGCCAGCAGTTCCGGTTATGTTGCTCCCCGGCGACTAACCGGCAGATTGAGCGTACAACAAACGGGCGGACGACTCTCGCCGTCCGCCCGCTCGTAATTCTACTGCGTTAGGTTACTTGCCCCTCTTCTTCGGAGTTGCGGTCGGCGTTGCCGTCGGAGTCGCCGTTGGTGTGGGCGTCGGATGCGCATCGGTGCAGTTGCCGCAGTTCAGGTTGAAGTCAGCAGTGTGTCCTACGTCCCTGCCGCTTCGCAGACAGTAGGCATGGTTTGTTGGCTGACTGAGTACCACCCAGTCAAACCAACCGGAAGAACCATCCAGGACATTCTTGCCGCTGGCTCCGGCGCCTACCTGATAGTAGTGCATGACACCGGTGAGTTGGATGACCGCCCCGGAGTAATTGCCCGTGCCGGTGAGCGTACCCGTCGAGGTCGCATAGAAGTGCCATGTCGCCGGGTTCACCGGTCCCCCATTAGACGAGTAGCAGGTCGGTTCCAGCTCCAGCCGCGGCCCCATCCCGCCGGTTGGGTCGTTAGTCCGATTGCTGAACGTAATGTTCACATCAAACCCATAGCCCGGATGCAGCGTGCTCTCGAGGTGTCCGGTCAGAGTTGCTGTTCCAGAATCCGGATCTTCGCTGAAACTGCCGCAGGGTAAGAAGACATAATGGAAACCGTCAGTCCCGCTGGATGGATCGGGGTTCGGAGGGATGCAATCGGGACCCCCAGGAATCGTGCAGTCGGCAAATGGAATCCACAGTGCCTGAGTCGAGGTGCATGGCGCCGGCTCCGAACTATAACAAGCATCCGCCGCTGCTCCCTGGACCAGGCAAGGCGTGGGCCGCGGCGGCGCCGTCGGTGTGGGTGTTGGCGTCGGCGTTGGCGTAGCCGTCGGTGTGGCCGTCGGGGTTGGTGTGGCCGGGGCCGCGTTCAATACCAGCGCCCATTCCTCGAATCCGCCGCCGGTGAAAATGTCGGCGGTCTGGTGAGCGCCGAAAAAAACATACATGTAAACAAAATCGGTCGGCAAAGTGCCGGCGAACGCTGCGGCCGGGATGTAGGCATACATGTCGCCGGAGCCGCTACCGTGGTTTCGTGCCGCATCCATCAACACCATGTCGTTAGACGAGCCGCCCGTGATCGGGGGCTTGAAGCTGAACCGCAGCGTTCCAAGCATCGACACATTACTGGTGGTCTGGCTGCCGATGGGCGAAGTATAGAACTGAAGCTGGTCCAGGGAGATCAGCGACTTCTTGCCGTTAGGCTCGTTCACGTCGAGCAACAGTTTGAAGTAGGTGATCCCGTCGATGTTGACGGCGGTTTGCAGCAAATCGGCGTAGGTAATGTCGTGAGTCCATGGCCCCGCCTTGTCATCGAATGGAGCCTTGGGTGTTACGCCCGAAGTGTTGTAACCCTGCTCCTGTGGGAATGCCTGCACTCGCAGAAAGGGTTTAATGACGCCCGTGCCGGTCGGTTGCTGCATCATGAAATCGAACCGCGCGGTACCACCCGGAACACCGGTAATGGTTCCGGTATTGCCGTGGATGAGATCAACCGTTTCAGCGGTAGCCGCGGTAACTGCCACCGCCAAACAGGCGGCCGTGGCGGCGCCAAGCACTCGCTTTATTGAATTACGCATAAATTTAGTCACTCCTATTACTTTGGTTAGTTACGACTCCTACCGCTGTATCTGGTCCCATCTCTCGGGGACAACAGAACAGCAGTCGCTGAACTGGTTTGCCTGGGGGATCGAGTCATGACTTGTTCGGGGTGTATCAAGCCGGATTTCCGTAACAAGTGTCAAGCCTATAAATTCTGGCTGTTTAGATACTTACGCATCCTGAGGAAAATTACTACTGATCCTGAGCCGCCCATCAGATCTTTCCTGACCGGGGGCCCAATCCGCTCACTTGCCCCGCAGCACCACCGGCCAGGCACTGATGGAGCCCACTTTCCGCAAACCGGCGGATATCGATTGTGCGATTTGAATGCAGCCATGTCCCGTCGTCACTTTTTACTTGCTCCCAGGAGGCCAATCTGGGACAAAGGATGCCGATACTTTTTCGACGGGTGGCATAAAAAATGTCGTTGACGTTGCGAGTCGTTTATGAGAAATATGGAAACTATAGAAGAGACGCCGTCCAGTCCCCAGTAAGTTGCGGCCGATCAAATCAGCGACATTTCACCCAAATCCAACCAAAAACATGAAACCTAAAATTGCCGTCTCCCTCCTCGCGGCCTCCGCCGCCCTCCTCACCGTGGCCAGCCAAACCCAGGCCTCAGTCGTCGACCTGACCACTGGGTCCGATGCTACCGGGTCCATCAATGGCGCCATTTTCCTGGCCACTGACCAGCAACCCGCCGGCACCGGCTTTATCGATCCGTTCCTTCGGGTTCAAGCCAGCCCGACCGAGCAGGGTTACAACACCGACGGCGGGTTCCCGTTCGACGACAAAAACCCGCATAATTTCCAGCACAGCCTTCAGCTGTCGTCGTTGAGCACGTTCAATGTAAACGGCACCGACTACTTCAAGTTCATGCTGGACGCGAATCAATCCGGCGGGTCGAACCACACCTTCAGCCTGACCCAGGTGCAGATCTACACCTCCAACGATCCGGCCCAGACCACCACGGCATTTAACGCCGACGGCACCCTGCAGTTGGGCCACCTTGGGTATAACATGAACATCGGCGGCACCAATAACTCCGTCCTGACCACTGCCACCGGCAGCGGCAAATATGACGCGATCCTTTACGTGCCGGTCAGCGACTTCAATCTGAACGACAAATTCGTTACCTTCTACTTCGCCGGGCAGGGTAATGGCGGGTTCGAAGAGTGGACGGCCGCCACTGGCGTCGCCCCGGTTCCGGAACTCGGCACCTTCTTCCCACTAATCGGCCTGCTGGTTGCCGTGTTTTCGACCCAGGCGCTCCGCCGCCGTCAGACGCTGCAACTGAGCCGCCAGGCCAGCAAGCGCTAAGCGATTTCCCATTCCGTTGTTTGGTTAAGAGGCGGCAGGCGAAAGCCTGCCGCCTTTTGCGTCAGCAAAAAGTGCAGTCGCCGTCGGTCAGCGGCTCATTGCCACTGCCAGGAATAGACACTGCCGCGGAACGCGCGGTGAACCTTCTCGAAGTCCTGCTCTTTCGCAGTGACACGAAACCGGACTTGAGTATCCGGCAGGTTCAGGAACAGCACGCTCCTTCGAAAAGGCGTTCCGGAGATCTGATAAGAAATCGTCACTTCAAAGGTCTCCTGTCGATTGATCATCACCGGATTTTTTTCAGCGGTTACGACTTCGGCTTTTTGGCTGCCGGCCGGTGCGGAACGTAGGACCTGCTCTTGCAATCGCTTCATGGTCTCTTCGTCGAACGTCTGGCCGGCTTCGGGCTGCACCTGCTCGATCGCCGCTTCGGCCTGGCTAAGGTTCGGAGGCACAAACACGACGCGGTTTGTCTCGGCCCGATAGCTCCAGCCCATCGGCTGCTCGTATGTAATGGTGTGACCGTTGTCGCTGAAGCTCAGCTGCTGGAACTTGATGCCATCGAGCACCCGGACTCCGACCACGGGCGTCAAATCAAGCGCTGCCTGCGCTGCGGTTAGGGCGACCAGGAAGAATATCGACGCGATCTTCACTCCGGCCGGAGAGAAGCTAGGTTCGCGCCAATAACGATTAGTACTGCAAGTACCAACGCTGTTGCTGGAGATAAGCAACCGTCGAGACGTAGCCCGGCACCGAAACCGGATTGCCGCTCGAGTCCACGCTGAGTTTGTCGTCGAAGTACCACTTCTGTTGCGGCGCGGCGTAAACATTCCCGGTTCCCCATGTGCCTATTCCCTGTGTGCTGGAAAACGGGCAGATCATCGATCCGTAATAGGTAAAAGTCTTTCCGCTCCAGTCTTCCATGAATCGAACAAAATTTTCGCCGCCGCCGCTGTAGGTGCTGCCGTTGGACGGAACGTTTCCTCCAATCAAGGCGGCATTAACGGTGGTGTTGGTGGCCACGCGGGATGCCAGTCCGGCGGTAGAATTTGCGTCGGTCCAGTTGTTTGACAGCAGGGTGATTGCGTCGGCTACAACCGAAGCTGGTTTGCGAGTGTAAGTGCCAGCCTCGGGATCAGTCGGGTCTCCGGTGTTAGAAGGAGTCTCGGAACTGGCTGTCCGGCCGGTGTTGAAATCACCCTGGATGTAAACCGGATTTGGACTAACGATCGAAAGACCACCAGTCGGGAGGGTCGCGCCATTAAGGATCCGCACCGCCCGGTGAGCTGTCGAGCTGGCGCTGGTGTCGTTGATGTAAATGATGCCGTTGAAGTTCTTTTTCGCGGCAGCGGCAAATTGCGACACGTCAAAATTGATCACCCGCACCGAGGCCTGCTCGCGATTGTCCTGAATGGTGTAGTTCGGGTGAACGGAAGCCGTGACCGCAGCGTAAATTTGGGCTTGCGCGGAATTGCCGTTAGGCTGAGTGCTGTAAGTCGTTCCACCGTAGCCTACAGTGATGTTGTTGCTGGCGTCGACGTTGATCACCACGCCGTAATTCCCGCTGCTGTCCGCCACGCTGTAAGCCTGGGCATACATCCGCTGCGTCGCGAAGGGATCAGTGAAGCCGGATGTCGGCTTTTCGATCAGCTCGTGATAGTTGTCGTTGTTAGGATTGGAATCAGTTGTGTTGAACTGCGTCGCATCCCAGCCGAACAAAGAATAGAACTGCTCGTGGCCGGGCGGCAGCGTCGCATCGTAGTTAGGTGTAGCGACGTTCGTATAGGACGAGTGCGCGCCGTCGCTGGGGTCGAAGCCTACGGTGTAATTACCTTGATAGCTGAGCCGATCGTTAAACGTCAGGGTGGACGAGGGCGAGACCAGCGGATCGGTGGATCCATTGCCGACGTAGACATCGGCGTTGCTGTGAACCCAACCGTTTAGAGTCAGGTTGGAATCAGGATGTAGTTCCAAGTTCCCGTTATACATCATCGCCCAGTTCCAAGGCGAGGTGTACCGCTTCTCGAACACGCGCCGGACCTGGGCCTTGAGGCTTCCGTTCACTGACCGAAGAGTGACGTCGGCGCTGGCCAGATAAAAATAGCTGAATGTGCCGGTCCCCGGACCTGTCGCGTTAGGTGGTGTGGTGGTGGCGCCAACGTCGCCCATCGTCGGATCGACGGCCTTGACCAAGAAGTTGCTAATGGTGGCCGACGGAAAAGAGGGGAAATTGCCGCCGCTCGGAGCACTTATCCCAGCAAACGCGGTGGTAGTCGGCGCCTGCACCCCGGCGGTCTTGCAAATCTGCCGCCAGGACGCGAACGCCTGTGAGATCGCGCCGTCGCCCACCTCGACCGCGTCGTTGAACGCTCGGTCGCGTTGCGCGTTGCGCGCGATGTTATTGGTGTAGTCAACCGCGACGGCTACAAACCCGCCGAGCAAAACGACGGCCATCATGGCTAACGCGATCGTGCTTCCTGCTTCCGCGTGGGAACGAGTATGGATTCTCATGTTTTGGCTTAACGACTGACGCAAAGCTGTGCGCGATATGGAACCGACCCTGCCAGGAGGGTATTCACCCCTCGGTAGCTGCGGTTGCTGTAACGCGCGTCTTCCGTAGTCAAATTGATTCCGACGTACTGGGTCGTGCTCTGAGTAAACGGCGTGCCGGAAGAGATATTTCGGGCGACGACCAGCGGCCAGGTAAATCCAGTCGGCGGCGGTGCACTCGAGTACAGCCGCAGCTGATTGTTCTCCACCACGTAGGCATAACGAGTGGTGTAATAGCAGATGTAGTAGGTGTTCTTTTTGGTCTTGAACCGGACTTCCAGAGCGTTCTTCGTCCACACGTTATAGTGATTACTTCCGTTGCTGGTGACCTTGGTGATGTCGTCCTCCATGTTGTAGTAGGGGAAGATCAGGCGCATCCCGGGTTGCGGACCCGGGTCGGTTGGGCCGATTTGGATTAAATCCGGATTACCCGGATCGTTGATCACATTGAACGGGCCGCCGGTGTTACCGTTAGGGCCGCCCATCGTCTGAAACGATACGCCGGCGTTGGGACCAGTGCCGGTATCGGCATAGAACGTGACATTGGTTCCATAGGGGATCCACGAGTTGGGCGGGGCCGTGTAAGTACCGGGCGTGCGATAATCGATGTGGCCTAACTGAGGGATCGATACGGCATTATGAATATCATGAAGCAACCGGTTAACCGCAATCCGCGACGAATCGTGGGCCAGGTTTTGCGCGGTGTTCTTGGCGTATAATATGGCGCCGGAGTTCATTGCGTAGACTCCGATCACGCCAGCCAGCACGGTTAGGCCGCTCGCAACCATGATATCGGCCAGAGTAAATCCGGCTTCTCGCAGACGATTCTTGCCATGCTTCATACGTCGGGTGCCCTCATGGTGTCCATCCTCACGGAGTAAGTCTTCCCACGGAAGGTGTATTGAACCGTCACCGTGGCCTGGCGCATATTCAGGTCGACTCCTCCGACCGCGACGGCCGGCGTCGTTATATCGGTGCGGATGGTGCCGGTAACGATCACGTTATTGGTGCTCGGATCTTTGAAGATGGTTACCGGCTGGGGCTGGTTCGAGGGATACAGCGTGTTTGGTGTCGAAGGATCTGAATAATAACCACCGGTCTGAAGGACGTTAGGAGTCGGATATTTGTTGGAGGCGGGATCGTAAGGCGCCTTGGTCAGGATCAGGTCAATCTGGTTTTGGGCGAGCGTCTGCGCCGCGGTGTAAAGGCGGTTCACCGACGCATAATTGTTCAGCTGCATCAGTCCGAAGAAGGCGGCGCCGGTAATCAGAGCCAGGATGGACAGCCCGGCCATGACCTCAACGATCGTGAACGCGCGGGTGGGAGAATGTAGAGTTCTCATCTGTTAACTACGACAGTTACGGTGAATATAGCAGTCGGTGTGCCGACGCTCCCACATCTAAGCATCACGTCGGTAGCCTTTTACGACGGACCGATCAACCGGCTGCCAACCAAATGGCCGGCGTTTGGGCATTGCGGGCATCGCCATCGACACGGACACGGCAAAACCGCCGCGACGAAGGAAGATCCAACGCGGCACTGCGTGACCCACCCGCGTACAAGAGAACTGTTACAACCGATGGGTTGCGGAGAATCTCGCTCCAGGAATTACCAAATCAATGGTATAGCACGGTTCGTACCGGTATTTTTGCTCCACGCTTGTTCGCTGGCCCGTTTTTCGCTCTGACCTCATCGCCCATGAAGGTTTCCGCCGCCTGTCCGCTACTGCTTTTGGTTGCGGCCGTCAGCATGGCTACGCCGGCGACTCGCGCTCAGGTTAATTCGCCCGACGATCCCGGCAGTGTCGCCGCCCCGGTCGACGCGCCCAAAAACCTTGCCCGGCTGAACTGCGGTGCCCGGATCGAAATCCCAGCAGCCAACGCCGCAGTGTCGACCAACGATAATGGTTCGAAGGTGCGGACCCTGTTATTGGACGATCAAACGCTCGATTATCAACTGACTGCCGGTGACACCTCTTTTGTGATCAGCCTGCCGAAAATTTCGCTGGTAGATCGATTCACGTTCATCAATGAGAACAGCGCCGCCAAGGGCAGCGTTCATGTCGCGGTGTCGAACTCACGCTTATCCCTTAAGGACGATAACTGGCAAACCGCGGGCCGCGATGTTCGCGTGTCGGACCAGAGATTCGTGAATGTTCCCCTAACCGGTCTGGAGGCGAAATACGTTCGCGTCACCTTCCACTTTGAAAAACCGGCCACCATCGCGGCGATCGGTCTGTATGGAAGGAAAACGCTTCAGTCGTTCAGCGAACAACGGCAGCACATCAAGGAAGCGGCCATTAACATCGCTTATACGACGCCAATCAACCGAAGCTACGAAGGGCTCAATTACAATTTTGCCAATCTTTATGCCAAGGCGCGCGTCATCTACGTTAGCTCCGGATCATTGCTGCAGGCGCCACAGATGATCGACGATGATCCTGCCACCGGATTCGGGTTTGGGACGAACGACCTTCATCCGACGACGGTGCTCGAGCTAAACGAAAGCCAACGGCTGAGAAGGGTTAGCGCAGTGTATGAAATGCGAGCCGGCCAACTGGACATTTACCTGTTGGAGCGGCTGCCGGCGGGCGCTGCATCACTCGACTTCGACCGTTTGAAACCAGTGGTGTCCGTAACTGATGCGGCCGGAACTGGCAAAGCGGCCGCGGATTTCGATCCCCACGGGGCGCGATATATCGCCCTTCGATGGACCCCTGCTCAACACACGCCTAACAGTTCATTCAAGGTGTGCGAAATCGGGGCATTCAGCGACTCGTCCCCGATGACAATCGGTTGGGTTGATGTCCCTGAGCGGCTGATGTCGGCTACCGACATAACTGTGGTGCCAAGCGGCCCGCCGGTAATCATCCCCAGCAGCCCATAGTGCTCAAATTTAGTGAGCTCAGCTCGGCCAACTGAATTTGCCCGGCTTCGTTAGGCCCGCGGTCGCGTCGGCGATTGACCTCTTTTGATCCGCGGACGACTCCAGTTGCAAGGCGAGGACGGCCACCACCGTCCACGGCGCATCTCGCCTTTGGATCCTTTGTTTCCCGTGTTAGCGGCAACGACAGCGACCATCGTCTTTGCACCGGCTGCCCCGCATGGGAGGGGCTCGCAACCTGCTCGCCGTCGGCTACCCTATGCCCGTGACTAAGGCTGCGATCTCCGATGCCCAGCCCGCGCGAGTCCAACCCGACGCTGAACGGACCGGAAAAGGTCTGTTCGCCGCGGCTCTCTTTCTCCTGCTCATTTGGATCGAGGTAATCAGCCAGCTTCGATCCGAGTGGTCTTACAATACGCAATACCGATTTGGCTGGAGCGTACCATTCCTGGCGGTTTACTTGTTTTGGAAGCGCTGGCTTATACGGCCGGTCCCCGGCGAATCGCGTGCCAGGAATGCGATTTACCTGCTCGTCCTGGGAGCAATCTTGATCATTCCGCTTCGGCTGGTTGCCGAGGCTAACCCCGACTGGCGATTGTTGAGCTGGTCCATGGCGGCGATCGCGGTGACCGCTACCCTCATCCTGACCTACCTGATTGGCGGCCAACCGTGGCTGCGGCATTTCGCTTTTCCTATCATCTTCTTTTGTGTGGCCGTTCCCTGGCCGGTTCAGTTCGAGCAAGCCGTCATCCAGGGCCTGATGCGCGCCGTTACTTCGATCAACGTCTTCTTTCTGAGTGTCGCCGGAATTCCAGCGCTTCAACACGGTAACGTCATCGAGGTCCGGTCGGGCTTGATCGGCATTGAAGAAGCGTGCAGCGGCGTTCGTTCACTTCAGGCGACGCTGATGGTCTCTCTGTTCCTGGGGGAATTTTACTTTTTCCCGGCTCGACGTCGGATCCTGTTGGTGGCTGCCGGCGCATTGCTGGCGTTCGGTTGCAACCTGATCCGAACGGCGATGCTGGTGTGGATAGGAGCAAAGCACGGCGCGGGAGCGATCGAGGCGTGGCATGATCCTGCTGGCCTGACAATTTTACTGGTGTGTCTGTTTGGCTTGTGGGGATTGAGTCTGTTGATGCAGCAACCAATCGCCGACCTCACCGAAGGCGGAAGTTCCTCGCGCGCTAGGTTCGGCCTATTGCCGACTGCGATGCTGGGTGCACTGTGCATCTGGATTATTGCCGGCGAATGTGGGATCCGCGCGTGGTATCACTCGCATCAATCCGGCATTGCCGGCACAAAGTGGCACGCGGTATGGCCGCAAACCGAACACAGCTACAAACCCGTCGAAATCCCGGAGGCGACCAGGGGCATTCTGCGTTACGACGACGGGGGCGGTGCGACTTGGAACGGATCCGATGTGCATCATTGGATGATGTATTTCTTCCGGTGGTTGCCCGGACGTACCGCCGCTTTGTTCGTCAAGATACATCGGCCTGACGTCTGTCTGCCTGCCAGTGGCCTAACGTTGAGGCGCGACGACGGAGTTCAGTTGCTCAACGTCGACGGGGTAAAACTGCCAGTTCGGTTTTACCGGTTTGACGATCGAGGCGTCCCCCTTCATGTAGTTTACTGTTATTGGGATGCTCGTTCGTCATATGAATCCACTGCCGCGGCAACCGAAGAAGATTGGAGTGCGGCCGGTCGCATTAAAGCGGCAATGCGCGGCCGGCGCGAAATCGGAGCGCAGATGCTGGAGCTGATCGTGTGGGGTTATGATGACGATTCGGAAGCCCGGGCCGCTCTCACCACCCAATTGCAACAGATCGTGAAACCGGGCTAAATTCGAAGCTCGAGCGAAGAATTGTGATCAGTTAGGAAGTCCGGGTCTGAGTCGAGCGCGTTCCAGTCCCACCGCCGAATCGACAAATCCTCGGCAGGACGATAGTCTGAGATCGGTTGCTGCTGCATTATGAGCCCTGATCCGATTGATTACGAGCACTTCGAGCCTGGACTGCGACGACGCGATTTGGATCCCGATCCAGTTAAACAATTCTCGAACTGGTTTACCGCCGCGATCGAAGCCAGGATTCGCGATGTGAACGCGATGAGCCTGGCTACCGCCACGGCCGCCGGTCGTCCGTCTGTGCGAATCGTACTGCTGAAAGGATTTGATCAGGACGGCTTCGTCTTCTTTACCAACTACGAAAGCGAAAAAGGAAGTCAGCTGGCGGCCAACCCGTTCGCTGCGCTGGGGTTCTATTGGATTGAACAGGATCGGCAAATTCGCATAGCCGGCGAAACCGTGAAAACATCCCGTGAGGAGTCGGAACGTTATTTTCACTCGAGGCCGTTAGGGAGTCAGCTTGGCGCGTGGGCCTCTCGCCAAAGCGAGGTGCTTGATGCCCGTCGCGTCCTGGACGCGCGTATGGCGCAAATTACCGAACGATTTGCCGGAAAGCCCGTTCCCCTGCCGCCGCACTGGGGAGGATTTCGGCTTAAACCCGATTACATGGAGTTTTGGCAGGGGCGCGCGAATCGTCTGCACGATCGATTCCGGTATGCTCTCCAGAAAGATGGCAACTGGCTGCTGGAGCGGTTGTCCCCCTAACGAGACACGGTTGAGCCGCCGATACTCGTTCGCGCTTTGTCCAGAAGCACGCGCTCTTCCGGCAATAACTTCGCATTCTCGCCGGCATCGAGAAACTTGCCGGCCCTGGGATCTTTCAATGCCGCCAAGCACATGCCGTAATATGCGCTTACCGATGGATCTTTTAGCTGCTCCTCGGTTAACCCGGCCATCACCTTAACCGCGGCCTGAGTGTCACCTTTGGTTAGCAAAGCATAGGCGTAAGTGGTGGCATAGGATGCGTTCCCCGGAGACTTCCGGTAGACCTCTGCTGCCGTTCGACGGGCGTCTTCCGTCTTCACATCGAGCAGAAGTGATATTTGAGCGAGATTGTTCTGAATATCGAGGTTCCCCGGATTGTCCTCCGTTAGGCGAAGTAGAACCCGATATAACCCCTGGCTATCACGATTCTTTTGATAGTAACTGTACAGGGTCTGAAGCGCTTCCTTTTCTTTATCGGGGTATTTGGTCAGGGCCCAGAGCAAATCAGTTTCCTCTGCTTTCCAGCCCCACATGACGGTTAGGCGCAGCAACATCAACGTCGACTCACCCCCACCAGCCGCGCCTTTCGTTGCCAACGACCACTCCCGCTCCGCCGCCGCCGTTTTGTCCTGGCCTCGTAAGGCGCGCGCGATATACGCATGTCGCAAGAACTCGTAGCTGCGCCAGTCGCCGGCATTGAGGACCTGCTCCAGCCGAGCCCAATCCTGCAGCCGCACGTAAATGTCGGCCACGGCCATTGGTGCGGGCCA
This sequence comes from Chthoniobacterales bacterium, assembly GCA_045809745.1. Lineage (GTDB taxonomy): Bacteria > Verrucomicrobiota > Verrucomicrobiia > Chthoniobacterales > UBA10450 > DATFCK01. The sequence goes on from JBJMXE010000032.1 coordinate 12,046, forward strand.
CGGTTTTAACGATTCGGGGTTGACAGTTTTAATGAAATCCACAGCCAGCAGATTCAGGTTCGACTGGTTCATCCAGGCAAGCAGCGTCACCAGATCCTGCGTTTTGCCCAGCGATTTCTTTTCTAACTCCGTCAGATAACCGGCGAATTCGCCCTCGTTAGTCTGCCGCAGGACGTCACCTAACATTACGGCGTCGGCAAAGGTTGCCTCCGGATAGGTGTTCAATTCGGTGACGAGCTGCTTGATTTCCGCAACCGTCCGGTGACGCGCAACCGCTTCAGTCACCAGCATCCGGGTCGCTGGTGCCCGAAATTTCGGGTCGGATCGGAGGCTGTTGAGCATTGATGTGCCGGCTTCGCGTTTGGGTGGATCGGTTAGGCGCAACCTGGCCGCAGCAAGCTGGAGCTGATAACTCTTCTCCTCAGGAGAATATTGCGCAGCCTCTGCCCATTCTTTCTCGGCGGCCTCGTTTTGTTTCTCAGTTTGCGCAATCATCGCCATGACCGCGTGATAACCACCGGTCGCGCGCTCGCTCTCCGGCACCTGTGCCACCGATTGTTTTGCGGTAGGGATGTCGTTGAATTGCAGTGCCGCCCGAGCCAGCGCCAGCACGTCTTCCATCGAATGGTTAGGCGCCTGGGCAAGTTTTCGACGCCACACCAATGCGCTTGAATCTCCGGTGCGCTCGCTGATTTCAGCCGCTATCCGATTTGCGGGTAAGCTGTCCGGCTTCATTTGAATTACTGCCCGCGCGGCCAGACTGGCGGTAGCGGTATCGCCTCGATCCATCGACTGCCGGGCTTTTTCGATCAGCCGCTTTTCCTGCCATCGCACATAAAAACCGTGACCGCCCCAGATCCCGGCAACCAGCAACACGAACCCGAAAAGTACGCCCAGGGAGAGCTTCAGGAACACACCTTCGGCACGACGATGCGAAATCTCGACGTCTTTCTCTCGATGCGATGAGCTGGGCAAACGAATCCTCGGCATGCGGGCTGGAAATCGGCCCGTTTTCAGCAGTTGTTGTTCCGGAAGGAACATACCACACCAGGGGTGCAACGAAATTGCCCGGCTTGCCCTCGCCGAAACGCCGCGCCGGGTCGACACGGCCGTACTGCGGCTGTCGCTGGATTAAATCGAGCCGCGAACCCCCCGATCAGAGTCGCGCGGCGAAATCACTCCCGAGAGCCGATCCCACGCGGCGCGTACGGCGGGTCGAACGGTATCCCACGGAATGGCGGAGCCTGGATCCGCATGGGCGTAATCAGTCGCGAGGTTTTGCTCCACTTCGTCGTACGATCTGCCCTGATACTTTCCTGCGCCCTCCGCCCCTACGCGATAAGCGGTGGCGTAGTCGTCATAGGACCGGTCCTTGTCGGCGTAAGGCTGATTTCCGTGCGCCTCTCGCCAGTGCGCCTCTTCGCTCTGCCAATCGACTCCACGGCCGCTGGAACTTGGTTTCTCTGGATTGCTGCTGGATGCGGGTTGTGTGGCCATAACATTTCCTCTTCCCTTTGTTTCGTGTACGCTGGTCGGAGTGGTTGCAGCGTATTTGACAGGAACGCAGAGCAGCCGTGATTTCCGAATCTTCTATGTATGATGAATCCGAACGACGAAAAACTTTCCGAATCAACCTTCGGCCAGCAGGAGGTCGGGAGCTCGGTTCCGCGCCCCGAAAGCATTATGGCCGCTGAAGAAAGTGAGCTGGACTCGCCGGCAGGCCGCGTGAGTCCTTCTGGCGACGCATGGGCTGAGGGCCGGGGGCGGCTTACCCAGGCGCGCGACCGTACCCAGCTCTTCCTGAGAGAAAATCCAGTGCCGGCAATTCTGGGCGCGTTGACTCTCGGGCTGGCAATTGGTTGGGCACTTCGTCACGCCACCGGCGATGACGAAAAGGAAGTTGAGGTGAAGTCTCCGATGGGCAACCTCGATTGGAGTTTCCTCTCACTTCCATTTGTGTGGCCATTCTTCCGGTCGGTAAAGGATCGGTATGAGAGCTCGGCCGAGACGGTGAAAGATGGAGTCAGCAAGCTCAAGAACATCGATATCCGGCCATATACGAAGCCGATCCGTAAACGCTGGAAAGCCTGGCGGGATTAATCCTGCTTCCCGAAACAGGGGTGTAATTGTGGCGTAGGAGAAGCTGCCGAACAGCAGGATTCTCCTACGCGACCGACACACCGGGTTGAACCATTACCGTTCATCGTGGAAAATGGCCCTCCATGGCAAACTCCACGACCGCCGGACGTCCGGCGTGGCTCAGGCATCCAATAGCGCAGTTTTTCGCGTCGCTGAAGCTGGCGGTGGTCCTGCTTGCCGTGCTGATCATGGCGGCCATCGCCGGAACGATTTACGAATCGAGCTTCGACGCTAAGGTTGCGCGAGCGTATGTCTACGGCGCTCCGTGGTTCAACATTTGGCTGACGCTCCTCGCCGCCAACCTCGCTGTTTCGGCGCTGTCCCGGTGGCCGTGGAGAAAGCACCACGTCGCTTTCCTAGTCACCCATCTTGGCATCATCACTTTGCTGGCCGGCTCTCTGATCGGTCGAATCTTCGGAACCGAAGGCTCGATCACTTTGTTCAAGGGTGACCCGCCGACGAATCGGCTGCTGGTGGATGAACGCGAGCTCCGGGTTCATGATAGTGACGGGATCATCAAAGGATATCCCGCTGATTTTCTCCATCATCCGCCAACTACCAGCAGACCGCGCGATCTGGGCCGACTAGCCGATGGCACGAAGCTGAGCATCATCGATTATGCACCCGCGCTGGAGACGAAACTAAATCCGAAACCCGTCGCTAGCGGTGGAGCGCCGGCGATTCATTTCACCATCGCCACCGCGATGATGAACCAGCACCTCGATAGTTGGCTGCTGGCGGAGCCTCCCGAACATTCGAAATTCTCGATGGGGTTGGCCAACATCGAATTCAAACGCGGGGCAGCCAATCCGGCTGACGGCACCGCCGATGTGTCTGCGAACAAGCAACAAACGGCAACTGATCTTGAGGAATCGATTTTTTCATTCAGCAAGGCGCCGGAAGAACAAATCGGCCGGGTCATCAAAGGCGGGAGCACCGGAGCCAAGGTTCGATTAGAGCAACCAGAGAATGGCAACAAAGGCCGGCTGGCAATATCGTTAGGTGGTAATCAGTTCACCGTTGACGTAGCCCAGAATCTCAATCGCGAGGCCAAGCTGGGGGACTCACCATTTGTAGCTCGAATTGACAACTACTGGCCCGATTTCCGGATCGAGGAGGGCAAACCAGGCTCACTGAGCGATCAGCCTAACAACCCCGCAGTCCTGGTGACCATTCGGGGAAAGGGCATTCCGGCGGCAGCCGCACCGACGAACCCTCACGGTGCCGACAAAGAAATAACCACCAACGGCGGACCGCCCACCATGCCGGCTTCGGGTGAAAGCGCGCCTAACAATCTCACGTTGTTCATGGCTGACGACGGCACTATCACTTACCAGCTGGTTTCCCGGAAAAATGGCCAGTCATCCGGCAAGCTCGAGTTGAACAAGCCCCTTACTACCGGATGGGCGGATTGGCAGCTGGTGGTAGACAAGACTCTTCCGCATGCGGAGCACTGGATGGATTTCAACCCGGTGAAAGGCGACGGAGCCGCTGCGGCTGCGAAGGAAATGCCCGATGGAATTCGGGTTCAGCTGGATCAAAATGGCAGGAAAATCGAGCAGTGGCTGGCTGCCGGCTGGCAAGTCACAGTCCCGACTCAGCCTAACGAAATTATACTGGCCTACGGATTCCGGCAGGTGCCGCTGCCGATTGGCCTGGAGCTCACGGATTTTGAGGTGAAAAGAAACGAAGGCAGTGACAGTCCGGCCGGATTCAAAAGCACGTTACGGATTTCGACGCCGGAAGGTGAAAGCGCGGTCGGATCCTGCTGGATGAATCATCCGTTCAGCTTTCCGTCCGATTGGTGGCGAGCCTGGACCGGGCTGACCTACAAGATGTCACAGGCCTCTTGGAATCCGGATAACCTGAGTCAGAGCACGGTGCAGATTTTGCGAGATCCCGGCTGGTCGCTGAAATGGGTCGGATCGTTGCTCGTCGTCGCGGGCGTGTTCATGATGTTTTATTTGAAACCGTATCGCCGCCAGACTGTCGGGGAACCGATCCGGCCGTCTGGAACACCGGAACCGAAGCGAGAAAGATCGAAATCACTCCAGCCCGCATCGCGATAGAGCCGCGAATTGAACTCGGATAGCGGCGGCAGCGTCAAAGCACGGCATACCAATGAAAACGGCGAAAGATTATTTGATCTGCGGCATTGCCGTAGCGGTCTTGGCCGGCTGCGGTTCAGGTCACGCTCCTTCCTGGACGACCGGAGCCGTGCAAAACCACAAATGGGGTTATTACAGCGGATATCCGGAGACGCGGTGGGATCCGGATGGACGATCAATGACGCTCTTGAACGAACTTCGCTACACCGACCCCAACGGTCTGACCTGGATCGCACCCGCCGGATCAAAGGTCGATGGCGCATCCATTCCAAAATCGCTTTGGTCGTTTATGGGCGGACCCTTCGAAGGAAAGTATAGAAATGCTTCCGTGCTGCACGACGTGGCTTACGAACAGAAAAGGAAACCGCCGCAGGATTGCGATCGCATGTTTTACAATGCGATGCGGTGCAGTGGCGTCAGCGCGGTGGAGGCGAAGACGATGTACTACTCCCTTGTTCGTTTCGGGCATCATTGGCGGTTTCAAATCAAACGGGCAAAGCGGGTTAAGGCATCGGAACTCGAGGCGCAGGCCGAAGCCGCTTCGGAGGAACAATATCCAAAGGCCGCACCGGTGAACGCGAATGATATACAAGGTGCGCGCGACTGGATCCGCGGAAATGATCCGAGTCTCGAAGAGATCGATCAACGGGCCGGTTCCGAGCCGCAAAGGTAATAACTCGCCGGACTTGCGTCCTCCGTCTCCAGGGTGAATGCCAGCGGCAGGTTTGCCGTCTAACCCGGTATGAGAAGGAATTGGGTTACAAAGTTTCGTCGGGGCCTTCTGCTCACCGCGTTAGCCGGAGCTGGAATCGGTCTCGTTGGCTGTGCCGATGAGTACGCGGGCTATCCGGGTTATCACGGCGGTTATTATGCGAGTTATTCCGCGCCATATCCCTACTACGGCGGATATGGTTATCCCTCCCAAGCTTACGGCCCGTACTACGGCCGGCCCTACGGTTATGGCTATGGCGGACCTTACTATGGTGGATCGTCCGTGGTCGTTTCGCGCAGCAGCAGCAGCTATCGTTACCGCGATCAAAACGGCCGATGGCACGATCGTCGTGGGGTGAACCGCAACACAAATCGTGTTCGATCGAATTCCAACACCACCACCCGTAGCCGGACGCGAGTTCCTCAGTCCGAAAACGACGATGAACAGCGGTATTACGGTCCCCGCACCCGCTGAGTAGTCGTTAATCCGAAACCGTTTTGCCGGGGCCCCACAGGGCGCGTCCCGGTTTCGCGCCGGTGTGTTCGCCATCGGCCAGGACCTGCACGCCGTTGACGAACACGTGTTTCATTCCCACCGCGTACTGGTGCGGCTTATCGAAGGTTGCCCGATCAGCAATTGTTTTGGGATCGAAGACGACGACGTCAGCGAACATGCCCTGCTGGATCGATCCGCGATGATCTAGTTCCAGATTTTCAGCCGGCAGCGCCGACAGGCGACGAATCGCTTGACCTAACGAGAGCGTCTTTTCGTCGCGGCTGTATTTTCCCAACACTCGAGCGAAGTTTCCGTAGGCGCGCGGGTGCGCATTGGATTTGAGAAAAACGCCTTCCGGCGCCTGGGACGCTTCATCGGACCCGAACGAGATCCACGGACGCGAGAGTTCCTTCTTCACGTTCTCTTCCGACATCAAGAAGTACACCGTAGAAATGCGCGATTCGTCCTCGGCGATCAAATCCATGATCGTGTTGATTGGATCTTTGCCGCGCAACTTCGCAACTGCGGCCAAAGATTTCCCGGTGAGCGGCTTCAGTTTATCGGATTTAAAGCCGACTAAAAGAATGCGATCAGGCGACCCAGCGGCTAAATACAGGTTCTCCCACTGATCGCTGTCCACCTGGACTTCGGCGGCGATTTTCTTCCGTGTCTCCGGATCACGCAGCCGCTTAAACAACGCCGGGTAGCCGCCGTCCGCAGTCCACGGTGGCAGACAGGCGTCAAGCCCCGTGCCGGCGGCAGTGTAGGTATACATGTTCGCCCGAATCTTCAGACCCTCCTTCTGAGCCGACTCAATCCGGGAAAGAAGCGTGTCCAGTTTGTTCCAGTTTTTCTGTCCGGCAGCTTTGATGTGATAAACCTCGGCCGGAATTTTTGCTTCACGCGCGATGCGTAGGAGTTCGTCAAATGCTTCCAGCAAATGGTTTCCTTCACTCCGCATATGGGAGATATATTTGCCCTTATACTGAGCAGCGACCTTACACATTTCGATGAGCTCCTCGGTCCTGGCATAAAAAGCAGGCGGATAAATCAGCGAGGTGCCAATTCCCAACGCGCCCGCTTCCATCTCCTTTCGCACGAGGTCCCGCATTTGATCGAGCTGCTCAGGGGTCGGCTGCTTGTCTTCAAATCCGACTACATTCTCGCGAATCGTCGTCGCACCGACGAACGATGCGACGTTGCACGAGATGCCGCGCTTTTGCAGGTAACGCAGATACTCGCTGAGCGTGTTCCAACTTACATCATATTTGATGTCGCTCTGCTGGCGGACCATGACCTCGCGCACACGGTCGTTAACCGGTCCCATCGATTCGCCTTCGCCCATGATTTCACTGGTCACTCCCTGGCGGATCTCGCTTTGTGAACGTCCGTCCTGAATCAACGACTCGTTGGACCACGAGAGCATGTTGATAAATCCGGGCGCGACCGCCAGGCCGGTTGCATCCACGACCTTGGTGGCGCGATCGTCGTTCAGATTACCGACTGCGGCGATGCGATCACCTTTGATGGCAACATCAGCCTTCTGACCTTCGCCACCACTCCCGTCATAAACAACGCCCCCTTTGATGATGACATCGAACTGATCGGACCAGCACCGGATCGGCGCCAACACAAGGAGTAACGTGGCAATCGCAAATCGCATCCGGCGATTGAAGAAGCGGCGCCGGATGATGTCGATCTTAAAACCGAATCACACTTCCCGGCACGCAGCCAATGAATTCAGCGGTTCACTCCTCGATTGCACCACCAATTTCCCGGAGGTGTTGACGAAAAGTAAATGAAGGTTCGATGGTCCGCCGCTTCAAATAACGCTCGAACTGGAGCTGTGCGGCCAGGTTCTCGCCTTTACCGATTTTGTCGGCCTGCCGCACTTCGGTAGCAGCGATGATCGCGCCGATCTGCAGAAGGTGCTCCGCTCGTTCGGCTGACATGAACACGCAACCATCGTCGTCGGCACAGACTACGTCGCCCCGCGTGACCTGAAATCCACCGAACTGCGCGCTCGTTAGTGCATCCGGGCTCCGTTCATCCAGCCGCTGAGGACCACTTGGACACGTGCCATAGCTGAAAACCGGAAAACCGATCCTCCGAAGCTGAGCCGTGTCCCGATGCATTCCCCAGACAACAATGCCGGCCAACTCTTTGGCCTGAGCTTCCAAAACAGTCAGATCGCCAATGCAGCCTTCGTCGGTGCGATTGCTGTTGTCGATGACCAGCACGTCGCCCGGTTCAGCCGTCCGCATCACTTCCAGAAATATATCGACACTACCGAAATGCCTGACCGGGAGGGCGCGTCCGCAGATTTGTTTTCCTTCAGCGACGCCGCCTGTTCCAAACGGCGCGACCCGAATCGAATCTTCCGTCCGCAAAGCGGCATCGGCGATTTGAGGCGTGCCGATTGCGGCAAACGCGTCCGAGATCGACCGGTTATTCATCGATCCTGGCGCCGGAAAGAGCAACAGTTAGGCTGCCTTGGTCGCCAGCTGGGCATTTTTTTCAAGTGCGACCTCGAGCACCTGATCGACATTTTCTACGGGGACGAATTTTAACTTTTCTTTCGCCTCCTCAGGAACATCGACCAAATCCTTCTCGTTCAGCTTCGGAATCACTACCGTCGAAATGCCAGCTCGCATCGCGGCCAGGCTTTTTTCTTTGAGACCGCCAATCGGCAGCACCAGACCGCGCAGTGTGATCTCGCCAGTCATTGCCACGTCGGAACGCACCGGCGTGTTGCTAAAGAGCGACGCTAAGGCCGTGAACATGGCGACGCCGGCCGAAGGTCCATCCTTCGGGACCGCTCCGGCGGGAACGTGCACGTGGATGTCGGTGTCGCGGAAATCTTCGGGTTTCGCGCCGATTTGTCCGTCGCGGCTGCGCACCAAACTCAGCGCGGCCTGAACCGATTCCTTCATTACCTCCCCGATTTGTCCGGTCAGGGTAACGCTTCCTTTCCCCGGGTAACGAGTCGCTTCAATATGCAAAACCTCTCCCCCCATTGGCGTATAGGCGAGCCCCGTCACCACGCCGGGCGCGCTGGCGGCAAGTTTCGTTTCATGAACATAACGGGCGGGCCCGAGCGTGCTGGCCACGAACTCCGGCGTCACCACAAACTCCGCGCAGTCGCCCCGCGCGCATTTTGCCGCGACTGAGCGGATAACTGCGCCGATCTGTCGTTCCAAATCTCGAACGCCGGCTTCGTGGGTGTACTCGGTAATGGTCCGACGTAGCGCATCATCCTGCCACTGGCACTGTTCCGGCTTGAGCCCATTCTCCTCGAGTTGCCGCCTAACAAGATACCGTTTTGCAATCTCCAGCTTTTCCCGTTCGGTGTAACCCGGTAGCGAAATCACTTCCATTCGGTCAAGTAACGGCTCCGGAACGCCTCCCATGTAATTGGCGGTGGCGATAAAAATGATCTGCGACAAATCAAACGCCACATCGAGATACCGATCCACAAACGCGAAGTTCTGACGGGGATCGAGCACCTCCAGTAGGGCGCTGGCGGGATCGCCGCGAAAATCAGCGCCGATCTTGTCTATCTCGTCCAGCATCAGCACCGGATTGCGCGTACCCGCGCGACGCAATTCCTGGATGATCCGGCCGGGCATCGATCCGATGTAGGTGCGCCGGTGTCCCCGAATCTCGGCTTCATCACGTATGCCCCCCAAACTCATCCGCACAAATTTGCGACCCATTGAGTCGGCGATGGACTGACCAAGGCTCGTTTTCCCAACCCCCGGGGGCCCGAGAAAACACAGAATCGGACCATGTCCCTTTGGATTAAGTTTGCGCACCGCCAAAAACTCAATCAGCCGGCGCTTCACTTTCTCGAGATCGAAGTGATCGCGGTCGAGGATCTCCTGCGCCTGCTGCAAATCCAGATTGTCTTCGCTTTGGTTGGACCACGGTAAGTCGGCGATGGTTTCGACATAGTTCACGATGACCGAATACTCCGGACTCGCCGGCGGAATAAAATCCAGGCGCTTTAGTTCGCGGTCCGCCTGTGCCATCACCTCGGCGGGAGGCTTGGCCGCCTCTAGCCGAGTACGGAGCTGAGCGATCTGTTCGTCCGCACCGGTTTCCGTTTCGCCGAGTTCCTGTTGGATCGCCTTTAACTGCGAACGCAAATACGCTTTGCGCTGCGCATCAGAGAACTGCGATTGAACGTCCTTGTGGAGCTTCTGCTGGATCTGGGCGATCTCGAGCTGGCCTGAGATATGGGTTTGAACCGCGCGAACCCGCTTCTCCACATCGAGTTCCTCCAGAAGAGACTGCTTCTGTGCGACATCGATATTGAGATTCGGCGCCAGAAAATCCGTCAGCTGATCGGCCTGATCGATACTCCGAATCGCCAGTGGCACCTGGTCCGGAACGTCCGGCGTGAGTTCCATCAGCTGCGCGGCCGAGTCGCGCAGATTTCGAAATGTCGCTTCAAACTCGTTAGTCTGAGGGGGCGGAATGGAGTCGAGAACTGCGATCTCCGCCCGAACATACGGATGGGTCGACACGATTTTCCGCAACGAAAACCGCCGCAACCCTTGCACCAGAGCGATCACGTGATCGTCGGCTTGCCGCAATAGCTTGAGGATAATCGCGGCAGTACCCACCTCGTAGAGATCCTGCGGTTGTGGGTCTTCTTTGTTGCTGTCGCGCTGCGAGATCAAGCCGATGATTTTGCTTTGCGGCAAGGTTTCATCCAGGAGCTTGATCGAGGCTGGCCGTTGCACGTTGAGCGGTGTCACCGTTCCCGGGAAAACAACAAAACTGCGCAAAGGCAGAATCGAAAGCACGTCCGGGATGGCGGGTGACTGCGGCGTTGCCGGGCCGGCTGATGCCAAGATAGAGGTCGACCCCGGATCACCGCCGGACCCGGACCGCAACGCGTCAAGAACGTCCGCGCTCATGGTGTCTTCAAAGGAAGATAGATCCAGAGCATGCCGTTTCTCTGATCCGCGCGCACCGTTTTAACGTCGATGTCGGCAGGAAGATGAAGCTCGCGCTGAAACACGCCATAATCGATTTCCATCGCGATGGTTTGCAACGCCCGCCCCTCCCTGTTCGTCGGTTCCGGAACATCACGAACTCCCCGGATCGATACGTGCCGATCACGGACGGTCAGATTAATTTCGGATTTATCGACGCCAGCCAGTTCCACACAGATTCGAATACATTGTTCGCAACGGTAGGCGTTAATCGCCGGTTGCCATGGGGGCGGAGCGAAATGGGGCACACCGGAACGCGCCAGTTGCGACGTCACCTCGTGCAATGCGCCGTGTAACCATCGCAATCTGATCGTTCGAATTGTTTCCACCGGATCATCAACCTCGATGCGTCCGCGCCATTTTCAACCGCACCCCGGCCACCACCGCCCAACGCTCGGGCAATGTGCGCCGTAAGAATTACGCGCTCGCGCTAAGATTTGCGTGGCCGGATCGCTGCCTCTCCAGCGCCGTAGCCGCGGTTTGTATTCATCCGCTATCCCTGCCAGCTTCCACGAATGACTCCCGCGGCACGTTTCTCCTATGTCTTCATCGCCGCCATTTTCGTGCTGGCCGCTGCTACTCACCTGGCGACTCCACTCGTCGCGGTGCTGTTCTCCTACTTCGCGCTTCGCAAACTGCGCTTCAGCCCCAACAAGTGGCTGTCGCTCGCGGTTTTCCTCGTCCTCATCGCCGTCATCCTCTACGGCATTGGCTTGTTTGTGACGCAGGCTGTCGTGGCCCTTCCCAAAATCGCTGCCGAATCGATCCCCCCGCTCATTGATTTCGCCCAGAAGCACGGATTCCAATTGCCGTTTTCCGATTTGGACAGTTTGAAGGCAACGACTGCCGATGTAGCGAAAGACGAATTCCTTTTCGTCGGCAATTTTGCGCGTGCGGCCACCCGGCAACTGGTCTTTGTCGTCGTGGCGATCGTAGTGGCGATGAGTCTGTTTGTTCGGTCCGAGCACCACAGTCCGGTTCAAGGCGCCGACTCGAACTTATTCACCGCACTGGCTGGCGAAATCCGAATTCGGTTCCGCCTTTTTTACGAAAGCTTTGAGCGGGTCATGGGCGCGCAGATCATTATCTCGAGCATCAACACGGTCTTAACCGCCATTTTTGTGGCTGTGATCGGATTGAAATATCTTCCGCTAATCGTGGGGCTCACGTTCCTCTGCGGATTGTTACCGATCATCGGCAATTTGATCAGTAACTCCGTCATTGTGGGAATCGCATTCACAAGCTCTCCCAGGGCAGCCATCGCTGCCCTCGTATTTTTGGTGCTGCTTCACAAATTGGAATATTTCCTCAACAGCAAAATCATCGGGTATCGGATTAAAAATCCGATGTGGTTAACCCTACTGGCGCTGGTGATCGGAGAACGTTTCATGGGCATACCCGGAATGATTCTCGCGCCGGTCGTGCTGGACTATGTGAAAGTTGAAACCTCACGTTTACCGGCCCCGCGTTCATCAGAGGAGCAATAGCGAAACGGGATCCTGGTCGTTAGGCCCGCGAACGATGGTTATTTAGCCGAATCGTTCAGCAATCTCGATAATTCATCCTTCCACAACGCCGCTACGGTGTGACTGCCATGACCCCGCGTTTCATCGCTGAACGGCAGCACCACGGCTCGTCCGTGCCGGACGCGCTTGATCTCTCGTTCCAGAATACCGAGTTCAGGCGGGTTGATGAGATCATCCGCCGAGTTGATCGCCAGCAACGGTGCGGTGATCTTCTCCAGGTTCGGGCCAGGATCATAGTCGTGGGATGCTTCCACGGCGTAGAGAACGTTATTGGCGTCGCCGGTCTTTACATAATCGGCCACGAACGCATCCAACTTCTGATCCGTATCTCGAAGAGTTGGCGCTTCCTTCTGCCGCAACACCGGGTTGCTGCTCATGAACCACAACATCTGTGCCGCGGTGCGGAGGCTTTGCGGCTGCGCGTCATAGTCGCCGCCGCGCCACTGCGGATCGTTGCGGATTGCGTCAATCACAATGCGTCGCCAGCCGCGGTTACGTCCCGAAATCTGAGTAGGCAAACTGGCTAACGGCATCAGCGCATCCATGTAGTCCGGATACCGTTCACCCCAAAGCCACGTATGCATGCCGCCCATCGAAGTTCCCATCACCAGCCGCGCGTGGTTAACGCCAAGGCCTTCAGTGAGCAGACGGTACTGCACCGCCACCATGTCGTTGTAGCCATAGTGCGGAAATTTGGCGTGCAAGCCGTCACTCGGTTTACTGGACTTGCCGTGGCCAATTCCATCGGGCAGGACGATAAAGAATTTCGATGCGTCTAACGGTTGATCCTTGCCAAACAGCTCGCCGGCAAATTCAGGCCGGATGAACTGCACGCCACTGCCGGTGGTACCATGGGTGATCAAGACGGCGTTTGTAGTTCGGCCGTGATCGTCCTTCTCCGCTTTGCCGATGGTGCGGTAGTGGATTCGCAGTTCCGGCAACATTTCGCCAGATCCGAATTTGAAGTCGTGGATCGAAAAATCCCCTTCAGCCGGGGCAGGATACTCGGCCGCCTGGAGACCACCCAGTGCCAGACAAATCAGAAACAGAGCGTAGCGGAACATAATGCACTGGATACGCGCTGACTGGTGAGTTGTCGATCACGGCTGGTCTGGGGTGGGGCCAGGGTCGATCGATTAGCAGCTCGCGTTGGCAACCCGCGGCCGCTCGTATCTATTACGATGAGGCGCCGTTCACAGGAGGGCGCTACGAATGAAAGCGTTTTTCCAAGAACTAAAGAGCCGGCGAGTGTTCCGCGTCGCCATCGCCTACGCCATTGTGGCTTCAGGCACCATCCAGGTGGTCGGGACCGTACTTCCCATATTCCATGTTCGCGACTGGGTGCAGCAGGTGTTGGTGGTTCTGATCGGCATCGGGTTTCCGGTCGCGCTAATGCTGGCCTGGGTATTCGATCTTACCAGCGAAGGCATTGTGCGGACGCAAACCGCCGCAATTGATCACCGGGTAAGTCGCACCCGCGCGCTGCTTGTGGCGGCGATGGGACTCCTCATTGGCGGCAGCGCGATTGGCGGATATTGGCTGTGGCATCCCTGGACCGGTGATAACAAACCGATCGAAACCGCCGGCCTAACTGCGGATATACCGGAAAAGAGCATTGCAGTTCTGCCGTTTGCCAACCAATCCGAAGACCGGGAGAACGCGTTTTTCACCGAAGGCGTGCAGGACGAAATCCTGAACGATTTGGCGAAGATCGCCGATTTGAAGGTCATCAGCCGCACCTCGGTCATGCAATATCAAAGCGGAACCAGCCGGAACGTGCGCGAAATCGGCCGGCAACTCGGTGTCGCTTATGTACTGGAAGGCAGTGTGCGGCGCGCGGCAAACCGGGTGCGCGTCACGGTGCAATTGATTGATGCGCGAAACGATTCCAGCCGTTGGAGCGAACAGTACGACAGCGAGCTGGCGGACGTTTTTCAGATCCAGAGCAACATCGCCGAAAAAATTGTCGAACAACTCCAGGGCGAGCTTTCATCGCAGGAAAAAGCCAACATCGAGACCCGGCCTACCGAGGATATGGCGGCTTACGACCTTTTTCTGCAGGCGAGGAACATCGTAGACAGTTACCTGGAGGCGGCTGATCCGGGGGCGTCGTTACGCCAGGCGGTGCAGTTGCTGGAGAGCGCAACCGCACGGGACAAAAGATTTGTTCTTGCCTACTGCTACAGCGCGAGAGCGCACGACCTGCTCTACTTTCTCGATCTTGATCCCCGCAGGGAGCAATGCGACGCCGCCAGCCGTGCCGTGGAAACCGCTGCGCAAATCGCACCGAACTCGCCGGATGTTCATTTGTCCGCCGCCGATCACGCTTTTCGCTGCCAACGCGATTATTCGGCTGCCCAAAAGGAACTTTCGCTAGCCCGTCGTGGTCTGCCTAACAGTGTACCATTTTTCGTCAGCAGCGGCTACATTCATCGTCGACAAAACCATTGGGCAGATGCGGAAGCGGAGTTTGCCAAAGCGGTGCGTATCGATCCACGCAATCCTAATGCGGTCAATCTTCTGACCGACACTTACATTCTTGAGCGGCGGTTTGCCGAAGGGATCGCCGCGTATGACCGCGCGATCGCCGCCGGCCTGCAGTCAGCCGTCATCTTTGTGCGCAAAGCGGCCATTCAATTCGCGCAGACTGGCGACACATCTTACCCAAAGGCGGCGCTGGCGGCGGCGCCACCGGATCTTGACGTTGGTGGAGGCGAAACTCCGATCCGCATCCTGGTGGCACTAATCGATCGAGACTTCGATGCTGCCCGAAAGGCGCTGGCGTCCTCGCGCCGCAGTGAATTCCAGGAAGCAGATTTCAGCTTTTATTATCCGCGCGCCTGGTACGAAGCGATTATCGCGCGCGCTGCGGGCGATCACGACAAGATGGTGGCGGCCTTCGGGGCAGCTCGCCCGGTCTTGGAAGAGCGGCTTAAAACGAAGCCGGATGATGCCCGCACGTTAGCCGTGCTTGCGCAAATCGATGCCGGCTTAGGCAAGAAGGAACAGGCGATCAGTGAAGCGAAACACGCAGTGCAGCTGATGCCGATGGAGCGCGACGCTTACGATGCTCCGCTCGTCCTGGAGGGACTGGCGCGGGTTTACACCTGGACCGGGCAAAAGGATTTGGCCGTGGACACACTCCGACAGGTGTTATCCGTCCCCAGCTATCTCACTATTCCGTACCTGCAAAAGGATCCGGCATGGCAACCACTGTCGGACTACCCCGCCTTCCAGACGTTGTTAGGGGAATCGAAGAACGCGACTGGCGGAAAATAGATAATCCGCGCCGCGCCTGCGCTGGGCGCCGCGGGTTAAAGCAAAGGACGCGGAACTGCTAAATACGGAGTGAGCAGCCGCCGTAGCTCGTCGAATAGATACCGGCGCTTCTGTGGAACATGCAGCACCGGGAGTGACGCGGAGGCCAGCACCGAATTCACCATGTCGGCCGCCGCCGCAGAACTGTGCTGATTGGCTGAATCGAGCGCGATGGCGACTACCGGCGCCAGAGTCGGATCGCAGATTACGAAATCGACGTGCTGACGATTGATCGGGCTGAAGTACTCCCACAGCGATTGGCGCGGCTTCATCGTCACCAGGTCCGCCAGCTTCACTTTCACAAAAATCATGTGGTCGGGAACAAGGCTTCGGAGCGCTTTGTAAAAGGAGCGTTCAGCCTTGGAAAAAAGCACGATGCGCCGCCGGTAGGGAAAGGCGTGGCCGTGAACGGACAAACCGGCAAAGGCAGGGCGCTGTGGAACGTGCCTGCTGGCCAAAAGCGTGGTGCCGAGAACAAGCAGGAATCCACCGAGAAGAAAAACCACCAACACTGCTTCCATTCTAGTAATTATAGCAACCGACATGCCGAAATCGGTGCCCCCGGCGCTCCCTCTATTCTCCCTCCACCGCTCGGCTGCCCTCGCCTTTTAGCGAACTGCGACGAAGCTACCCGATGCAGGTTCCATACTTCGAAGTCCTGGCATTTACCGATCGGTTTTTAGGCGGCAATCCGGCTGGGGTTTGCGTGCTGGACGGGAGCTGGCCGACCGACCAGCAGATGCAAGACATAGCCTGGCAAAACAACATCGCTGAGACCGCCTTTATTATAGATAGCCGCGATTACTTCGATCTGCGCTGGTTCACCCCTAGCATCGAGGTCGATCTCTGCGGTCACGCCACGTTGGCTTCGGCGCACGTGTTATTTTCCCATCGCGGAGTGAAGGACAAATCGGTCCGATTTCGATCTCGGAGCGGTGAACTCCGGGTTGAGCGGGAAAATGACCGGCTGGTCCTGGATTTTCCTTCGCGACCACTGCTTCAGTGCGAACCGCCGCCGCCCATCGAGAGGGCGCTCGGTGCGCGGCCCACTTCAGTTTGGAAGGACCGCGACTATTACGCGGTTTTCGATAGGGAGACCGATGTGGCCGGATTGAAGCCCGAGTTTCAGATCTTCTCTGAAATCGACAGCCAGGGAGTCGTAGTGACCGCACCCGGAGATACTTGCGACTTCGTATCCCGGTATTTCGCGCCAGCAGCCGGAATTCCGGAAGATCCCGTTACCGGATCCACCCACTGTAGTCTGATTCCGTTTTGGTCCGGACGGTTGGGCAAACAAAAGTTACTAGCTCGACAGCTTTCGAGTCGCGGCGGCGAACTGATTTGTGAAGATCGCGGCGATCGGGTCGGGATTGGCGGCACTTGCCTGACCTACATCGAAGGAAAGCTTCATTTTGTTTGAAGCGAAGTGAGGGGCGGCGGCTGCCCCGCTTGTCGTCTAAACTCGTTTCGCTACATTTGTCTACCGTGAGTCGCTTTTGGTCCTGCTTCATCAGCCTTGTGATCGCCTTCAGCGCGGTGGTGGCTGCAAGCCAGGCTGACGCCGCCCCGGCTTTTGCTGCCGCCGGATCCGGTGAGCTCAACTACGATCAATTTGGCACATTGGCCATTCAGGATGGCGGTCGACGCAAGCCGATCGATACGTTTGCGCGGGAGAGCCTCATCCGGATCACCGGCCGTTCCACTTACCGGGATAAGGCGGGCCGAACCTGGAACCCTAACGACTTTGTCTTGTCCGCCTTGCTCGAAACACATGATTGGCATCAGGAGCCAATGATCCTGGTGTCGTTAGGAAAACTGAAAGAGAAACTCGGCTTGCCGGTAACACAAAGGCGCTTCACGTATGCCGAACTGAGCAGCCGTCCGGAGTTGAATCGGCTGGTCGGCGAAGCGCATGCACTGCGTGCAGCCGAGAAGCCACTTGATCGGATTCAAAACGAAGCGGTTGCAGTAGGCGACCGGCTCGGATTGCTCGCTCACATCATGGACGGGAGCGCGTTTCTGATTGTCCCGGCAGCGACACATGAAACCGACGCCTGGGTGCTGCCGCCGGAGTTCGGACGCTACTATTCGGAAAAGCAGTTCGAGCCGGCGCGCTCTGAGCTACAGGCTTTGGCCACGGGATATTCGCAGGCTGACAGCTTCCAGTTCAGCCGCGCCAGCAAAATGTTGCGAGAAGCTCTTCGATCGCTGAGCCCAAACATTTATCCTTCGGATCAACAACTGCGACTGGAGTATTTCTCCAACCATTTAGAGGCTTTTTATCACGCTCTTTGGCTTTACGGCATGGCGTTCGTGGCATTGCTGATGGCGCATTTACGCCGACGGGGAGCGATGTGGCGATACGTCGGCGTAGCTCTCGCTCTGGCTGCAATCGCACTGCACGCGACCGGAATCGTTCTCCGCTGCATGATCGGTGGCCGCCCGCCGGTGACGAACATGTACGAGTCGATTATCTGGGTTTCGTTCGCGGTGTCAGTATTCGGAATGATCTTCTTTCTCCGCTACCGGACTCCGGTTTATCTCCTGGCCGCGTTGCCAGCGACATCGATTGCTCTTCTCCTGGTCCATCAGATGCCGATTGCGATGCCGGCCAGCATCGATCCGCTGGTGCCGGTTTTGCGCGATAACTTCTGGTTAACGATTCATGTGCTGACGATTACGCTCAGTTACGCCGCGTTCCTGCTTGCCTGCGCGTTCGGCCACATTCTTCTTTTCCGATATGCGCGTGATCCAAGCGGAGCGCGCAAAGACGCGCCAATGCATTTTTGGTTATACCGTGTAATCCAGTTAGGCGTGCTGCTACTGGCGGCCGGGACGATCCTTGGCGGGGTTTGGGCAAACTATTCCTGGGGAAGATTTTGGGGTTGGGATCCAAAGGAGACCTGGGCGCTAATTGCATTGCTCTGTTACATCACGACTCTTCACGGACGCCTGGCAGGCTGGTGGACGCAGTTCGGCCTGGTCGTGGCCAGCGTTGTCTGTTTTCTGGCGGTATTGATGGCCTGGTATGGTGTCAATTTCGTCCTTGGCAAGGGTCTGCATAGCTACGGATTCGGAATCGGTGGAGAGAGTTACGTCGCCACCTTCGTTGGTCTCGACCTGCTGTTTCTGGGATTCGCAATCTGGCGGTATCGAGCGAGCAAACGGTCTGTTACAGCGCGTCCGGCGCTGGAGAGCGAAACTGTTACCGCCTGATCGCGACGTGATCGGCCCGGGCACCTAAACCGGCAGCTGGTGCGCGATCGCACCGAGCTCGCCTGCCAACAAACGGTCGATGAGCTCCGCTACGCCCTCTCCCCGAGCTCCGGTCGTTACCACATCAGCGTGGTCTTTGAGCGTCGGAATAGCGTTACTAACTGCCACGCCAACGCCACACATCGCCAACATGGCATGATCGTTTTCCGCATCACCAACAGCAACAACGTCCTCCGCTGCCAGTTTCATCATTGATAAGGCGGATGTTAGGCCAGTAGCTTTGTTCACCCCTGTCGGCAGTATCATCACGGCGCCTTTGTTAAAAATGATTTGAAGCTCGAGCCCAAGTTCCTTTATCGCCGACATTGCCACAGCCTCGTAAGGTTCCCGCGTTGCGATAATCGCTCTTCCGACCGACAGCGGTTGCGCACCGGCTTGCGCCAGTTCTTTTGCCAACGCCGCTGACGCGCTCGGACAGAGGAGCTGGGTCGAACCAGTGGCCGGCCAATACAGCAGGGCGCCATTCTCGGCGACGACGCATTCGAACCGGTCCAGCACCTCACAGACGCTCTGGAGATCAGGCAGTTCGCGTCCGGTCACCATGATCAGCCGACCACCAGCCTTACGAAATCGGTCGAGCGCGGCGACGCTTGAATCGGCAACAACGGCATGGTGGGCGAGTGTGCCGTCGTAATCGCACGCTAAACCACGGCATTTCATCTATTTAGTTCGCACAACATCCAACGGTCGGATTCGCCAACATTGCCGCGATGATGAACCGCATTTGCTGCACTCACGTCTGACCGCAATCGCCCATACGAAATGGTTGTATGGCAGAACAAATTCCACTCGATGAAGAAAGTCGCGCAGATCAACCACAAGTCGATACCGACAACGATGATGGTGCGCATGAAGTCGCTCCCGATATCGCTTACAAGCGGCTGGGAATCGTTAACGTTATTTACTACGGCAGGCCCGGTGCAGGTGACCGTCAATGGGTACTGATTGATGCGGGTCTGTTTAGCACGGCCGGCATGATTCGACGAACCGCTGAGAAGCGCTTTGGCGAAAATTCCCGCCCGGCGGCGATCATCATGACGCACGCGCATTTCGATCATGCCGGTGCGCTGGAACATTTGGTTGAGGAATGGGACGCACCGGTTTACGCGCATTCGCTGGAACTGCCGTATTTGAATGGAACCGAATCTTATCCGCCGCCAGATCCAACTGTTGGGGGTGGAATGATGGCGGCTGTGGCCGGTCTTTACCGCAAGAAACCATACGATGTGAGGGATCATCTTCGTGTTTTGCCGGCTGACGGCTCAGTTCCGCACATGCCGGGATGGCGTTGGATTCACACGCCCGGTCATTCGCCCGGCCATGTTTCCCTATGGCGGGAGGGCGATCGCAGCCTGATTGTAGGCGACGCTTTCATCACCACGAACCAGGAGTCGGCCACGGCGGTCGTGACTCAGAGGCCTGAGATGCACGGGCCACCGATGTATTTTACGCCCGATTGGATCAGTGCTCGGCAATCCGTAGAACTGCTGGCCGAGCTCGACCCGGAGTTAGTCGTTACCGGTCACGGTCGCGCCATGCAGGGCGAAGAAATGCGGTTGGCGCTGCACGCTCTGGCCCGCAACTTTAACGAAGTGGCGGTCCCGGAACACGGTCGTTATGTGGCCGAATCGGTCGGCGCCTAACGTGCCGGCAGACGCTTTTCCGCAATCTCGCACAGGACGTGGAGCAGGAACTTGTGCGCTTCCTGAATCCGGGCTGTCGACGTGCCAGGAACGATAAGATCGACATCGGCGGTTCCGGCACAAGATCCGCCGCTGCGTCCCAACAAAGCGATCGAGCTTAGTCCCTGCTCTTTTGCCGCGGTGAGAGCATGCCTAATGTTTTTCGAGTTGCCCGACGTGGTGATTGCGATCGCCACGTCGCCACTCGAACCGAAAGCTCGCAGCTGACGGGCGAAAACCTCATCAAACCCGTAGTCGTTAGCTGTAGCGGTCAGCAGGCTGCCGTCGGAAGAAAGGTTCAGCGCCGGATAGGGCCGGCGATCGTTGTCGAATCGACACGCGAACTCGGTGCAAAAATCCGCGGCGTCGGCGGCGCTGCCGCCATTTCCGTAAACCAGCAACTTATGGCCGGTGGTCAGACATTGAACGATCAGATCAGCGGCTGATCCAACCGCCGGCTGCAGTGCATCCAATCTGGTTAACGTCTCGTGAGCGGCGGCGATCGAGCTCTTGAAGATGTTTTCGGCGGTGGGTTGCATCTGGTTAGTTGAAGTAAATTTACCCCGGACTGATCCCGGTTGGAGTCAGGCGAGGCATTCTATCGGCGGAATGTCACCAATCAAAGCGCGAAGTCGCAAACCGCTTGCCTAACCGACACCGGGTTCGTCGAAAAATTCGACCTTACCCGTCTCCAATGAATAGACACCGCCTACAACCATCAGACCATCGGAGCGAATGAGTGTCTCAAGCAGTTCCGAGCCGTGACGGAGGTGGTTGGCTGATGCCCGGACATTGGCGCGGACGCCCTCCTCGATCAGTGCTTCCCGATCGTTCGCTCCTGGAATTTCCACGAGCGTCTCGAGAGAAGGCCGGACGCGGTCCACGATTGACCTCAAATTCTTCGATTGAGTACTGCCGAGCCCCTGTAATTCGTCGAGCGCGGCAGTTACCGCCCCGCATTGTGAATGGCCAAGCACAACCACCAGCCGGGTAGAAAATTTTGAAGCCGCAAACTCGACGCTACCGACCTGTGAAGGAGCTACGATGTTTCCAGCCACACGGATCACGAACAAGTCACCGAAGCCCTGATCGAAAACCAATTCGGCGGGCACACGCGAGTCGGAGCAGCCCAGGATAATTGCAAATGGCTCCTGGCCGGTGACCAAGTCCGCAGCCGGTGCGGCAATTGACAGATTGCTGCCGGCTGATTGCCTGGCCGCGAACCGTCTATTGCCTTCGCGCAATCGATCGAGCGCATCTCGGGCAATCATCATGAAGGAAGAACGGAGATCACGGAGGCGAAAAGCGTCATGCGCGAAACATGAAATAGACCGCACCGAGCAGACACATTCCCGACCAGAGATAGTCAACTTTGATCGATTGATGCATGTACAACACGGCGAACGGCAGGAATACTGAGAGGGTGACGACCTCCTGCAAAATTTTCAATTGAGCCAAGCTCAAGGTTTGATAGCCGATCCGGTTGGCGGGCACTTGGAAAAGATACTCCAGCAACGCGATTAACCAGCTGAGAAACGCTGCGACGTACCATTTCCGGTCATTCCAATTCCTGAGGTGCGCGTACCAGGCAAAGGTCATGAACGCGTTGGAGCAGATGAGTAGCAAAGTGGTTTGAAAGACAATCGGCAACTTCATGGCGTTACTTCAATAAGGTCGCGAGACGTTCATGCAACCCGGGGGGTTCTGGGGGAACAACAGATGGTCCGGTGCGGAAATTCGCACATTTGGGGGGGAATTACCGGACGAGCGAGCTCGCGGTGTCATGAATATCCTTATCGATCAATGAGGAGCGCTCGTAGTCGGAAAATTCAGGCGCCCGCAGGTGGGCAGCGTAGGGCATTATTAAGGACCGCGCCTTCCGGCGGGCGGATCAAAGCCCCACGGCTCGCTACACCGCGCCGTCTACGGCTACGGTATTCAAATCACCGAGCCGGCGGCCACGGCGCGACGCCCTCAGGGCAACTTGATCGCCAACAACGAGACGTCGTCCGCGAAACGCTCAGATTCGCCCCTTCGTCTCAGCTCCTTCAGAATCTCATCTAGCGGATTCGCCTCGTGAGTCGCGCGCTGGAAGAGTACGGCCAGATCGCCGAATGATAGCGTTACCCGTTGCTCGCGGCGCAACTCGTAGACGCCATCACTATAAAGATAAAGGCTATCACCGGTCCGCAGCGGACGAGTGGTATTCTCATAGGCCGAACTTTTGCTGCATCCCGTTGCGGTGCCGTGGGTCGAGAGTAAACCGATCTGGCCTTCGCCCCCGATCAACACCGCCGGCGGATGCCCCGCTGTGCTGAAGGTCAGCTCCCGCGCGTCGGGATCAAGCACACCGTACCAGATCGTAAAGAACATGCCGTGACGGCTGATCGGGAATTCGCGATTGAGCGCTGTCAGCACAGCCGCGGGATCCGAGAAATCGACCCCCGGTAACGAGCGCGAGCGCAGCAGGTTGAGCAGCACGACCGAAAGCAAGGCCGCGCCGACGCCGTGCCCACAAATGTCCAGAAGATAGACCGCTATCTTGTTCTCTCCGAGAAAATGATAGCCGAGGCAATCGCCACCCAGTTCTTCCGAAGGGAGAAAACGCCAGTCGATCGCCACGGGCTCGGTGAGCGGCGGAGGGATTAACGAAAGGACGTAGTTAGCCGCCGCTGCAAGTTCCTCCTGAAGTCGCTGCTGGGTTTTTAAGAGCGCCTCTTGCGTGACGAGTAATCGACTTTGAGCCGCGATGAGATTGCCCATCTGCAACTCCTGCTCCACAAGTGCCGACAATCGGCGCAGCATACCCGCAAGCTCGGGCGTGAAAGGTCGTGGTTCATGGTCCGCGATGCAGAGCGTGCCAATCTTCTCTCCGTCGGGAGCCCGCAGCGGGTGTCCCATGTAAGAGCGCACGAACGGATTGCCTGTGACTAGGGGATTACCGGCGAATCGAGGGTCGTGATGCGTGTCTGGGATGACCATGGTGTCATCACCGAGGATGGCGTACGCGGAAAAGGAGACATCCCTCGAAGTCTCTACGATCGGCAGCCCGATCCTGGATTTGAACCACTCCCGATCTCTCTCGATAAAAGAGACGAATGCGATTGGCGCCTTGAAAATTTCGGCCGCCAGCCGCGTGACGCGGTCGAACCGTTCCTCCGACTGATCGTTCAACTCAAGGGAATGAAGCGCTTGCACGCGCTCTGTCTCGTTGATTGGCAGCGGGGCGGTCTGCATCGGCAGAGCACATTCTCACTTAATCAACGAGTAGCTAGGGATGGCAAAGAAACGGGAGGGACAAAGAGGTCAGCTTCATAATCCCGAGTCGATTTAGGGTCAGAGCTTAACATCGTCCACTGTTATGCAATCGCCGCTTGCCTATACGCGCAGGCAACGGGCGCGCTAATCCAAGGCGATCGTCTCTTCGATCTGGCCGTGGCGCTGGGCGGTGCGACAGTTGCGCGCGTACTGATCGCGTCGTCCCGGGCTTCCGGGCCAACCCCATAAGGTTGCGCGCCGGGCGCTTCGAAACGTTGCCAGCCTGGAACGTCAACAATGCGAAGACCGAAGGGAGCAGCAATCGTTAGTCGGAGAGCCCGCCGAGACGCGCGGCTCAACCTGAGACGGTAGCGTTTGAACGCGCGCCAATGCGGAATCGAGCTCGGCGTGAGGCAAGCGCATCGCCCAATGAAGTGCGTTACTCGATCGCGTCCCTGCTTCTGTGGATACGGCGAGGTCGGCGTCGGGAGAAATTTTTTGCTACATGAAATTTACAGTCGACTTGAGCGCCACTTTAACATCGATCGGAACTCGCGCACTAAAAGGTCTGCTGCGATGGTGCGCGATACAGGGTTCGAACCTGTGACCCCTACCGTGTCAAGGTAGTGCTCTACCACTGAGCTAACCGCGCGGAGCAGAGTGATAACTGAGTCGGTGATGGGTGATCAGTCAAGCGACACAGGTCCAGCGAACCCGACTGGTTCACTGATCACCAACCACTGAACCGCGAGAAAATCAGGCGGCGAGTTTGACGGCGTCTTTGTGCCCGAGAATACGAACCGTGTCCTTCAACTGCTCCACTTTGAGCGGCTTCTTCAGCACAGTGATTGGGCCTTTCGCCAAAATCCGGTTCAGCATTTCACTGTCCGGATAACCGGTGATGATAATGATCGGACATTCCGGCTGCTGCTCTTTCGCCATATCGTAAACATCGTCAGCCGGACCATCTGGCAGTTTCAAATCGAGAAAAATTAAGTCGAACTTCTGCTTATCCAAGGCCGCCAAGGCTTCTTTAACAGTTCCCACAACAACGCGGCTAAATCCGATCTTTTTCAGAAACAGTTTGAAAAGATTTTGCAAACTCTCGTCGTCATCCACCACCAGAACGGTGGGCTGACCGGATTTGTCCTCCTTCAAGATGTCTTTGTCTAACGAGGACTTCTTGATCCGCCAACGACCTCCGATCTGGATCGC
This sequence comes from Chthoniobacterales bacterium, assembly GCA_045809745.1. Lineage (GTDB taxonomy): Bacteria > Verrucomicrobiota > Verrucomicrobiia > Chthoniobacterales > UBA10450 > DATFCK01. Next base: position 36,778 of record JBJMXE010000032.1, read on the forward strand.
AGGAAGTTGCCCGCGCTGCACCAGATAGTAAACGGTCGGCAAAGGTATCCGAAGATATTTGGCCGTTTCTTTGACGGTCAGGAGGTTATGCATGGGCAACAATCATCAAGTCGCGTCGAATTCGGCAAGACAAATTCGCACGGTTGAGCATTATAAATTTGAGAATACATGTCAATTCTCTTGTGCTGCCAGAGTGCGTTTTGACCCTTTATAGCGGTAAAAAGAGGGCCAGAGCGGCCCATTTGGGCGTATTTTGAGGGTACTCGCGACTGGACAAGCCGAGGGTGGCGGTGAACTATTCGTGCTCCAATGAATGCGCTGTTCTTTAAACGCTTTTTGCAACGGCCATTCCAAATCGCCTCAATCGTGCCAAGTTCCCGGGCGTTAGTGGACCGCGTTGCCAGCAAAATTGATTTCAATCGGGCAAAGGTAATCGCTGAGTACGGCCCGGGCGAAGGAGTCCATTCTCGGCAAATCGCGCGACGAATGCGCGCCGATGCGCGGCTGCTTTTGTTCGAACTCGATCCCGCCTTCTCGTGCGATCTGGAGCGGCAGTTCGCGGATGATCCCCGAGTGTCGGTCGTGAACGGCGATGCCGCGGATCTGACGCTGGAGATGAAAGCGCGCGGCATGAGCCACTGCGATTACATTCTCTCGGGCATTCCATTCAGCATCCTGAAGATCGATAAGAAACGCGCGCTGTTGCAGAAAACCTATGAAGCGTTAACGCCCGGCGGAAGCTTCATCATCTACCAGGTCACCAACGAGCTGAAGCAGCACGCCACGATTTTCGATGAAGCTGAATCGGAATATTTTCTGCAGAATATTCCGCCGATGTTCATCACTGAATTTCGCAAGGGTCCGCTGCTGAACGGTCACGCTCGTCCCGCCAAGTCCCACCGCCCGCAAGTCGAACAAGTCTCCTCTCGAAACGGGGCATGACCGCGTCGCGGACTCGCCTGGAGAAAGATTCAATGGGCGAGATGGTCGTCCCCGAGTCCGCTCTCTTTGGCGCTTCGACCCAACGCGCTGTCCTCAACTTCCCAATCAGCGGTTACCGCTTTCCCCGTCCGTTTATCCGGGCCCTCGGATTGATTAAATGGGCGGCTGCGCAAGCCAATCACGATCTTGGATTGCTCGATTCGCATCGATCGGCATTCATCGTGCAAGCTGCCGAGGAAGTCGTTGAAGGCAAACTCGACGATCATTTCCCGTTGGATATTTTTCAAACCGGTTCAGGCACCAGCACCAACACCAACGCCAACGAAGTAATCGCCAACCGCGCGGCACAGCTCGCCGGGAAACCGATCGGCTCAAAGGATCCGGTTCACCCTAACGACCACGTGAACATGGGCCAATCCAGCAACGACGTGATTCCATCCGCGATTCATGTCAGCGCTGCCGAAGAACTGAAGAACCGGCTGATCCCGGCGCTGGACAAGCTGGCCAAGGCGTTGGAGGCGAAGGCGCGAGAATTCTCCGACGTGATCAAGATCGGCCGAACCCATTTGATGGATGCCACTCCGGTTAGGCTGGGACAGGAGTTTTCAGGCTACGCTCAGCAAATCTTCCATGCTCGCTCCCGCGCGGAGAGAGCAATCGACGTCTTACGCGAACTGGCTCTGGGCGGCACCGCCGTTGGCACCGGGCTGAATCGCCACATCGATTTCCCGAAAAAGGTAATGCATCATCTGCATGCGCGGACTGGCATTGAGTTCTACGAAGCCAAAAATCATTTTGAGGCGCAGGGTGGAAAAGATGCAGTCGTCGAAACGAGTGGCCATCTGAAAACGATCGCCACAAGTCTGTTCAAGATCGCGAATGACATTCGGTGGCTCGGCAGCGGTCCTCGCTGCGGCATCGGTGAAATCCAGTTGCCCGCCACCCAACCCGGCAGTTCGATCATGCCCGGAAAAGTGAATCCGGTGATACCGGAGGTCGCCAATCAGGTCTGCTTTAAGGTGATAGCGAATGATCTCGCCGTGACGATGGCTGCAGAAGCAGGACAGCTGCAGTTGAACGTAATGGAGCCCATCATTGCCTACTGCATCCTGGAGTCGCAGACCATTTTCCTGAACGTGGCCGACA
>JBJMXE010000033.1:0-28430 GCA_045809745.1 Chthoniobacterales bacterium
ACAAAACGTCGGTTGCACCGTTACCGGTTCCGAAGTTGGTGAAGCGGATCGTGGTTGACGACCCATCAGCAGTGAAGGTGAAGCGGTAGTGCTGAAATGCGACCGCATTTGGATCGAACGTATTCGAAAGGGGTGGCGTCACCATTTGCTCGAGCAGTGTGCCGCTGCCTAACGCCTGGACCATCAGCTGTTGATTGTCGACGTTACCAATCGAGCCCGCGTCGAATTCAACCGCGTAGAGCTGTCCCGATGTCGTCGGAACGTCTTGAGACAAAGTGTTTCCCTGTGAGTCGCCGCCGGCGCTGAATGCCGCAGAATGACTCGGGCTGGTTGAACCTTCTTCCAGCGACGCAATGCTCGCCGGGCCGCCAACTGCCCAACCCGACACGGTCCCTAAGGAGTTGAACGGACCGGTTTCGAAGTTGGGGTTTAAAAGGATGTTAGCCGCCACCGAAACGCTATCGACCAGGGTATCGGCGACCGAGTTCCCAATTCCGATGTCGGTGAACTGTAATGTCGTGGTCGTGCTGTCTGCGACGAAGATGAAATGATAATGCTGAAACACGACTGAATTCGGGTCGGACGTATTCGCGGCAGGCGGGGTGACCGTTTGGTTGATCAGATTGTTGCTGCCGGTGACCTGGACGTTCATCTGCATGGTTCCGGTCGGCTGGCCCACCACGCCGGAATCGAAATCGAGGGAATAAAGCTGACCAACAACTGTCGAGAAGCTCTGTGACAGGGTCGTGCCTTCGTCATTGTGCCCGATGTTGAAAGCGGCCGAATGAGAGCCATTGGTCGCGCCTTCGGGGGCCGAGTGGATGTGGCCTGTTCCGCCGACTGTCCAATCGGTCAGCGTGCTGCTGGGCGCAAACGGACCGACTTCGAAGTCACCATTACTGATTAGGTTCTGCGCTTGGGCTGGGGAACCCCAGATCAGGCCCATCGCACCGGCGAGGAGAATAGATGCAAGTTTCACGTGCGTGTGGTTGTAAGACATTGGTTCGTCAGTGAATCACAAATAATTATGATTTGACCAGAAAAATCTAATATGTGTTTGCTATAATAACTAGTGCAGCTGTTATGCTTGAATCACTGCCGGATTGTGCCTGATCAGGAGCTTTCCTGACGCCCCAAACGAGCGGTCTTGGGACACTTACCTGCCCGTGCCCAGGCAGGCATAAACTGATTCCACCAGACGAAGCGCTTTCGTTCCCGGCAGCACCGACTGCTCCATCTGATTCATGACGTAGCCGAATCCAACGCCATTTTGCGGGTCGGCAAATCCAAGGCTTCCACCCGCCCCGGGGTGTCCGAAGCTCTGTCCGGAATTACCAATCAGGGACCCGTCTTTTGCGCCGTTGCCCATGACCATCAGCCCGGCCGAAAAGGCGGTCGGAATTTCAAACACCCGATCCATACCCTGATGCCGGGGGGTAGCCATGAGGCTGATCGTTTCGTCTGTGAAATACCGCTGGTCGCGAGCCCAGCCGCCATTTGCCAGCATATCGTAAAATCGCGCCAGGGCGGTGGCATTGCCGATCCCGCCGAAGGAAACGATCGGTTGCGCCCGAATCTCCGGCCTGTTCATCGCAGTCACCGAATTCAGTCCCGCCGGTGAGGTGAATACTCTCCGCTGGAGCGTGCCGGGTGTCGCGAGATCCCGATAGAACTTGGCCGGCTCGGGCGTTCCGCCCGCTTTGGCGGCATACGTGGTTGCCACTCGGTCATTCAATTCGTTAGGCAATCCGATCCAGAAATCCAGACCGAGTGGGTCGCCGAACTGTTCGCGCCAGTAAACCGCGATGGACTTTCCGGTGATTCGGCGGGTCAGCTCGTCGATCAGGAATCCGAAAGTTCGAGCATGATATCCGTGCGCGGTGTCAGGCGGCCATAAGGGCGTTTGCTTTTCCAGAGCTAAAATAACCGCGCCATAATCCTGAATGTTCGCAGACGTATCCAGCGCGCACAGGCCGGCGGCGTGCGCCATCACAGTTGCGATCGTAACCTCCTGTTTTCCATACGCGCCGAATTCCGGCCAAAAGTCCACGACGCGCCGCGAAATACCGATCCTGTTTTCCTGCAAGGCGTGCAGCAAACAGACGCTGCCAATTCCTTTTGTTGCCGACCAAACCAGGACCAATGTGTTCGGCGTCCAGGGATATTCTTTCCGCTTGTCCCGGTAGCCGCCGGTGAGCTCGAGGATCGGCTCACCATGTTGCCACACCGAAACAGCTGCACCGAGCTCGCCGAACCTGGTGAAGTTTTCCTGAAATAGCGGTTCGAGCCGATGCCGAACTTCGGTGGGATCGAGCTTCACAGCACCCAGATTAATCCGAGTGGAGACGATGCCAACCATCGGCGCCGATGAACTCGGCGTCGAACTAGATCATGTCTTTGACTGCTTCGAGATCCGGATCTTTTTTCGCCAGCTCACGAAAACTGGAGTCCATGCGAAAGCTGGTTTCGAGGTTAATCCGCGCATCTTTGACGTTGCCGAGAAGAGCTTCGTAGCACCCCATGTTGTAATAATAGATCGGCTCTTTCAGCAGTGCCGCGGGACCCTTGAGCAAGAGTTGTTTCGCTTCTGCCGTTTTTCCAAGTTCATGAAGGCAAAAGCCGGCATGCAGATAACCGGCGCTGCAATCTGGCGCTGCGCGACACAGTTTTTGGCTAATTCGCAAAGCGGAGGCCCAACGCTGTGCGCGCATCAAGTGATGCAACCGCAACTGCAGAACTTCAGGTCGATTTTGCTGAGGCTGTTCAAGCGCATTGAGTTCCGCGATCGACTGCCGGGTCATGCCTAGTTCGGCGTACCCACAGGCGGCGCGAAAATGCCATTCGAAACTCATAAACGGGGTTTAAGCAGGATGCCTGCCCGTTTATGGAAATTTTAGTGTTTTGGATGCGGTGACTCGGCGCCGAACAGGGTCGGTTTACGAGGGAAAAACGGCCTTTCAGCCCCTGAATCAGTTTGTCAAAAGTTCTTCCAGTTGGGTCACCCGCTGATCGAAGAGAGCCAGCGTACTAAGGATGGGATCCGGTGTCGTCATGTCCACCCCGGCTGTTCGGAGCGCTTCCAAAGGATACTCGGAGCCCCCTGACCGAAGAAAATCCAAGTACGCATCGACGCTGCCTTCCACCCTGCCGAGCACGCGTTCGGACAAGGCGACTGCCGCCGAAATGCCCGTGGCGTACTTGTAGACGTAGAACGCATGATAGAAGTGCGGAATCCGCAGGCACTCCAGATCCAGTTGCGGATCGAGCACAACGCTGTCGCCGAAATAGGTTGTCAGCAGCTTGCGGTATTCGGCTTTGAACACCTCGAGGGTCACTGCGCCGCCATTTTCTTCGATGCTGTGAATGCTCCGCTCGAATTCGGCGAACATCGTTTGCCGGAACAACGTGCCGCGGATATCATCCACCTGCCGGTTGATGATGTAAGCCCGCATCTTCGGGTCAGTTGTCTGCTCCAGCAGATAGTGAGTCAGCAGCTCCTCATTGAAAGTCGAAGCTACTTCGGCAAGAAAGATAGGATAATCGTAGTCTTGGAATCGTTGCGTCCGCTGCGCGAACCAGGTGTGCATGGAATGTCCCGCTTCATGCGCCAGGGTGTAGAGATCGGCAAACACGTCTTCCTTGTAATTCATCAGGATGTAGGGAGGCGCTCCGTAACTACCGGATGAGAACGCGCCGCTTCGCTTGCCCTTTGTCTCGTAACGATCACACCACCGGCCCCGCAGCCCCTCGCCCAGGGCGTTCACATATTCCGCGCCTAACGGTTGGAGCGCGCTCAGGACGCGGTCGATCGCCTGGTCGAAGGTGAGCCGGACCTCCATTTCTGGAACCAGCGGCACATAGGTATCATATTGATGAAGCTCGGTTAGGCCGAGGACCCGCCGCCGAAGGTCATAATAGCGGTAAAGCGGTTTGAGATTTGACCGCACCGAATCAATCAAGCCGTTATAGACCTCGACCGGAACCGCATCCGGGAACAAAGCGGCCTCAAGTGCCGAAGAATAATGCCGCGCTCGTGCGCGAAAGATGTCGCTCTTAACTGAGTAGCCGAGCGCGCTGGCCAGCGTGTATTGATGATCTTCAAACTCGGCGTAGAACTGAACGAATGCTCGTTTTCGCAGCTCCGCATCCGGTTTGATCAGGAACGAACTGAATGAGCTTTGGGTAAGCGGCCGTTCCCGCCCAGCTTCGTCCTTAAGCACGCCGAATTTCATGTCCACATCGGTGAGCTGCGAAAAGGTGTCGTCGTAACCACCGAGCGCAACACTGCCCAGGGCGAGCAACCGCTCTTCCGGCTCGGACAGAACGTGCGGCTTCATCCGGCGGATCTTGCTTAACTTGATGGTCCACTCCTGGAGCGCGGGACTTTTCAAAAATTCTGCGAACCTGCCGTCCTCGATTGCCTGGATCTCCGGCACGACGAACGCACTCAGCTCGCCCAAAGTGGTGAGCATGTTCTGCAACTGTCCGTACCGGCCGAGATACTCGCTGTTGGCGCTGTCTTCTGACAATTGCAGCGAGGCGAAGTGATAAAGACGCTCGATCTTGAGGTCGATGTGCTTTTCGAACTCCAGAAGTTCCGCGAGTCGCTCGGCCGATTCTCCGACGCGCCCTTTCCACTCCACGATCTTCGCGCCCGTTTGTTCGACCCAGCGAAAATCTTCCTGCCATTTGCCGACATCAGCGAAGAGGTGTTGGAGATCCCATTTATCCGACTCCGGGAGGTCGGCCCGGCTCGGAGTCGTTGTGTCGTTAGGCGTATCGGTCCTCATCATTTAAATCCAGCTTCACCTTCTCGATGAATTCGTGGCCCCTTGATTGTAAGCGGTTCCGGTGCCTCCTCCGCGGCAATGCGCGGACAACTGTCGATCCATTTCCCGGCGTCCGGTCTTGCCCAGTTAACCGCATTGCGCAACACCAGTCTCACGGTTGGATGGTGATAGATCGGATACGCTTCGTGACCCGGTCGAAAGTAGAAGATCTTGCCATTACCCCGTTTCCAGGTGCACCCGGAGCGGAATACTTCGCCTCCTTCAAACCAGGAGATGAACACGATTTCATCGGGTGTCGGAATCGCAAAAGGTTCGCCGTACATCTCCGTATTCTCGATTTCGAAGTAACGATCGATACCAGTGGCGATCGGGTGAGCCGGGTTACACACCCATAACCGCTCCTTCTCGCCGGCCTCGCGCCAGGTGATCGAACAGCTGGTGCCCATGAGGCGCATAAACGGTCGCGAGTAATGCGATGAGTGAAGCGCAATAAATCCCATTCCTTCCCAGACCCGGCCGATGACTCGATCCACCACCTGCGGCTGAACCTGGCCATGGGCGGCATGTCCCCACCAGACCAGCACATCCGTGGAGGCGAGACTTTCTTCGGATAATCCGTGCTCCTCATCCTGAAGGGTTGCAGTTCGAACTTCAAAGCCTTGTCCCTCCGCAATTCCTTCTGCGATCGTGCTGTGCATTCCGTTAGGGTAAATCTCCCGCACGATTGGGTTCTTTTGCTCGTGCACATTCTCGCCCCACACCAATACGCGAACAGATGAACCCATTGGTGACAGTTGCACTAAGAGGAGACGGTCCGCAAAGAAACAGTCTTTATCTGTTTTCTGCGGCAATGATGGTTTTAACCGCAGCATGTGCCGCAATCTTTTTCATGGCCTTTTCCAGAAGTGCTTTCCCTGGAGGAATCTTCGGCCACGGTGACGCTCCGGATGGATGCGGCAACGGGATCAGATCAAACGTGTGCTCAGCACGGTTAACCTTAAATAAGCGGCCGATTACTGTTTCCAAGCTGCTGCATTCGATAAATTCTCCGATTGCCAGTCGGCCGATCGGCACCACTAGTCGCGGCCGCAGTATTTGAATCTCTTGATCAAGCCAGGTGGAGCAATTGAGCACTTCATCCGGAGCCGGCACCCGATCCCCGCCGGCAGCATGCTTCCCCGGAAAACAACGGCACACCGCCGCGAAATAGATTTGGGCGCGAACCGTGGACTCGCTTAGCCCGCAGAATCGTTCGAACCATTGGAACAATGTGCGGCCGGCGGTCCAGGCGAACGGCTTCTGAAGAACCGGTTCGCGCGGCCCGGGTGCCTGACCGACCAACAGAATCTTGCTGATTACCGGCCCGCCCGAAACCGGCGTCGATTGCATCCGCGGACAACGCCGGCACTTCAACAGCCGATCGACGTGTTCAACGAGCAAATCTCTACGGGGCGGTGCCGGCATTTTGTAGGCTAACGCCGAAATACTGCAGGCAAACCGCTACCGCCGAAACAGCGAGAACAGCAGGGTCAAAACAACACTGACAACGATGCAGGTGACGACGGGAAAATAGAGCGAGAAGTTGCCGCTTTCGATTCGGATGTCACCGGGCAGCCGTCCCAGCCATCGGGGAAACACGCCGGCCCAGAGTAGAAATCCGAGCACCACGATGACTAACCCGACCAACACCAGAACTCGTCCAAGATCGTGCATTCCTAACTATTCTGACGCAACTCCCGCCTGAGTGGCGCTTCTTTTTCTGATATCACAGCGAAAGACCACATTTGCACTTGGCCTCTGGTGCGAAGACACTTCTGCCAATGGCGGTGCAGTTCAGAGATTATTACGAAACTCTCGGCGTTCCGAAAACGGCCACCGAGGATGAGATTCGCAGCGCGTTTCGCAAGCTGGCGCGGAAGTATCATCCCGACGTGGCGAAGGACAAAAAAGAAGCTGAAGAAAAGTTCAAACAGATCAACGAAGCGTACGAGGTCCTGAGCGATCCGGAGAAACGGCGGAAATACGATCAGCTCGGCGCGAATTGGGACCAGCCCGGAGGATTTCAACCGCCGCCGGGCTGGGGCGGCCAACAACCTGGCGGCGGTTTTCACCGCTACAGCGGCGGAGGAGATGGTGGAGTCGAGTTCGAATTTGGCGGAACTGGTTTTAGCGATTTCTTCGAGGCCTTTTTTGGCGGTGGCCGCGGCAAATCGGCCTTCGGTGGATTCGCCCAAGCCCAGCCTCAGGCGGAACGCGGAAGCGACGTCGAGGCCGACATCATGGTGCCGTTGGAAGAAGCACTGAATGGCGCTACCCGCACAGTTTCGCTCCGCAGATCGGGCGCAAAAAAGGTGGAGAGCTATCAAGTGAAAATTCCGCGTGGTGTGCGGGAGGGGCAGCGCATCCGGCTGGCCGGTCAGGGCGAAGCGGGGGAACGCGGCGGGAAAAGTGGTGATTTGTTTCTACGAGTGCGTCTGGCCCGTCACCCGGATTTTCGGGTCGAAGGCAGCGATCTCATTCACGACAGCAAAATTCTTCCGTGGCAGGCAGTTCTCGGCAGCGAGCTCCAGGTGCCGACGCTGGAAGGCGATGTTCGCCTGAAAATTCCGGCAGGCACCCGAAGCGGCCAGCGATTTCGGCTGCGAGGACGGGGTTTGACCGGAAGTGCCGGCACTCGGGGAGATCTTTACGTCGAAGTTCAAATCGAGGTTCCAAAAAAGATCAGCGATCGCGAGCGGGAACTTTGGACTGAACTGGCACGGCTGCACGGCGACCAAACCTGATCCGGGATCTGCTCGACAAGATTTGGCCGCGGCTCTAACTAGACATTCATGAAGATTGCGTTGGGCAGCGATCACGCCGGTTTCCGTTACAAGGAAAAGGTAAAGGCGTTGCTGTCAGAGCTGGGCCACGAGCCGAAAGACTACGGCACGTTCGATGAGCAACCCGTCGATTATCCGACCTTCATCCGACCAGCGGCTGAAGCGGTTCCTCGGGGCGACTGCGAACGGGCGATCGTGTTCGGTGGGTCCGGCAACGGCGAGGCCATGGCGGCAAACAAGGTGCGGGGCGTGCGATGCGGGCTGTGTTGGAACGAAGAGAGCGCGCGTTTATCGCGTCAGCATAACGACGCGAACGTGCTTTCGATCGGTGAACGCATGATTTCGGAGGATTTGCTGGTCAAAATTGTGAAGCTCTGGCTGGAAACGCCTTTCGACGGTGGCCGTCACCTACGCCGGATCGAAGCTCTGAACCAGATGTGTTAGGCGAGGCGGTCGAGGCAGACCGCCAGCAGAAATAACGCGCTGACGAAAGCGTTGCTCTGAAAAAATGCGCGATTGATCGCGCCGACGTCATCGCGACGAGCGCTGTGATGTTCGTAAATGAGCGTGCCGAGAATCAGAGCCAGCGACGCGAAGTAAATTTTGCCAAGGCCGGCGCTCACTCCGAAGCCGATTAACCCGATCAGGGCGAGCCCATGCAGTAGTTGAGCGAACCGAAGGCTGCGGTGTATTCCAAACTTCACCACCAGCGACCGTATGTTTTCATGCCGATCAAATTCGTAATCCTGAGTGGCATAGATCAGGTCGAACCCGGCGACCCAGCACAGCACCGTTCCCCCCAGCAGTAGCGCCGGCGGGTCGATCGAATTCCGCACCGCGATCCAGGCGCCCACTGGCGCCACCCCCAACGCCAACCCCAGGAAGAAATGGGTTAACGAGGTGAATCTCTTCGTTACCGAATAGAACAGCACAATGGCCAGTGCGACAGGCGACAACAAAAAAGTCAGTCGGTTGATGAACGCAGCCGATGCCAGGAATCCGAGTGAGCTGACGACAAGGCCTGCGATTGCGGCACTTTTCGGCACCAGGAGATGTCGCGCAGCGGTTCGTGGATTGCGCTGGTCTAGCGTCCAGTCGGCGATGCGGTTGAACAGCATCGCGGCCGTGCGCGCGAACACCATACAGCAAACAACCAGTGATAAGGTTCGAACACTGGGCAGACCGTTTGCTGCCACAACCAGCGCACCGAGCGCAAACGGCAATGCAAATATCGTGTGTGAGAATCGGATCAACCGCAGAAAACGGCTGATCGGTGATCCCGCGACTTCATCGGATACTGGAGAAGCTGGCGCGCTGATCGTTTTCATTTCTGCTCCAGTAATGATCGCAGACGTCCAGAGGCGTTGGATAGGATCGGAAAGCCGTGCGCAAAAAGAACCCGTTCGAACTCGTGCTCCAGAAGCTGTGTCAGAGATTTCCGCATGGCGTTTTGATCGGTGCAATACTTTGCCGGGAGAAGCGTGAATCCGTAAGGTTCGAAGTTGATCAGGGCATCGCCCACGATCAGCGTTCCTTTATTTGCGGGTGAGAAAACTGCGATTTCTCCCGGCGCGGCGCCGGAGATCTCGAGGGCGACCAGACCGGTGACGATGCTATCCCCGTCAATTACCGGCGAAACGTCGAGCGTGGTTTCTGCCAGCGCGGCGGCAGGGTGAGCAAATATCGGCACCGATAATCTCCGGGAGAGGCCTTCTGCGCCGCGCCAGTGGTTTTCGTTGGTGACGACGATGGCACGGATGGGGCTGATCTTTTGGATCGCTTCGAACTCGGTGCTCACTAACGCGATGGGATCGATCAGGGCCGTGCCCTGTGGATTGGAGATGGCAGTGGCGAACAGATCGGTTTTGAGGGCCTGGTCGAACGTTTGCCAAACTGCCAGGGACGGGGAGAGGCGGTGAAACTGAACCAGCGGTCGAGTCACGGCAGTGGTGGAAACAGAGACGGGGGTGCTGGCACCCGAGGTGCTATACCTTTTAGAATTATCATAGTATGATTACCTTCTCCTACCAAGCTCGTGACGCCGCCGGCAAGATCGTATCGGGCGTCCAAGACGCCATTAACGAGGATAACGCCATCGCCAGCCTCATGGGCCGTGGGTTGATGGTTCTGTCTCTCCAGAAAAAAGCCGAAGCTAGCCGCAAAAAGAAAAACAACGGCAGTGTCAAAGAAACCGATCTCGTTCTTTTCACGCGACAACTTGCCACCATGATCGAAGCGGGCATTTCGCTCGTCCAGGCTTTAACCGCTCTTTACGAACAGTGCGACCCGAAACGGCAGCGTAATTTGCGCAACATTATCAGTGACATCACCACCCGAGTGCAGGGTGGCGATACTTTCAACGAATCGATTTCCAAGCATCCGCGCGTGTTCAACCGGCTGTTCGTCAGCATGGTGAGAGCTGGCGAGCACGGCGGTCTCCTCGCCGAAATTCTCGATCGGCTCGCGGGATTTCTGGAAGACAGCGCCCGGCTGCGCAAGAAGATCAAATCGGCCATGACTTACCCCGTGATCGTGCTTTGCATCGCGCTTGGCATCACCACATTCCTGATCGTTCGCGTCGTCCCCATTTTCGGAGAAATCTTTCAGGATTTCGGAGCAAAACTTCCCGCGCCTACGCAGTTCCTGATCGACCTGAGTGCGTTCGTTCGAGGCAATTGGTATTTCCTGGTTCTCGGAATCGGCGGCACAATTTTCGGTGTGCGGACCTTCCTCCGCTCTCGCAAAGGCAAGATCCTGAGCGACCGCTGGAAACTGAAACTACCGGTCTTCGGCCCGCTGGTGCACAAGATTTGTATGTCGCGCTTCTCGCGGACGTTTGCTCAGTTAATCCGGAGCGGTGTTCCGATTCTGGAAGTGCTCGACATCGTTGGTGGCTCGGCTGGCAATCACGTGATCGAAACCAGTCTGAAGTCGGTTAGCGAAGACGTGGAGAAAGGCGACAACCTTTCGGTTGCGCTGGCTAAACGGAAAATTTTCCCGCCAATGCTGTTGCGCATGGTCTCGGCCGGTGAAGCCACCGGTAAAATCGACACCATGTTGGAAAAGATGGCGGATTTCTGGGACGAAGAAATCGAAGCGATGCTCGACGCCCTAACGTCGTTAATCGAGCCGATGTTAATTGTGTTTCTCGGTGTGATCGTTGGCGGCATCGTCATTGCGATGTTCCTGCCAATCTTCAAGCTGAACGAAGTAGTTTCGCAGAATAAGAGCTAGGAGAAGCTGCTGTGGAGCGGTAGGGACGGATCGCAAGATCCGTCCCTAACTGTTTCCCGGCATTGTTGCGGCCCACTCGCATTCGATATCTCGGGCGAAATTGCGCGTAAACCGACGATTGCGCGGAGAAGTTGTCTTTGAAATCGCCCGTCATTGATTACTGCGCCGCGGCGGCAGTCTCGTGCGTCGCTGCGTTCAGCCGGGCATACATCTCGTGATAAATCCGTTCAATCGCGACGCTTGGATCTTCCAGCATCATCGATTCTTTGATTACGCTGGCATAGATCGGAAACGAGAACGGTGAGATGGTGGGCAGCTCGCGGAGACTCCAGCGAAGGTTGCTGCTGTTGGTCAGGAAATCATAAGCCGCGTCGGCATCGAGAAACGTGTGCGTCGCTTGCCGGTAGGCTTCGCGAAGTAGCGGATGATCGGGTTCGTGTTGATCCAGCACCCGAAACAACACTTCCGAACTCCACTGCAATTGTTTGCGTTTCCGCTCCTGTCCCGGAAATTTCCGGGGCACCATCAGGCCCGTCTGAGCCACTCCGCGAAATTGCCATTTCACCAGCTCAGAACCGCGTAGTGCTCGCGCCAGATCTTCCTCAGCCCCATCCCGCTCAAAGCAGAGCCGCCAATCTTCCAGCGGCATTTCCTGAAATGGCTTCAACGTCAGCAGAAATCCATAGTCATCGATTGTGACCAGCGCGTTGCCGCCAATCCGCTGTTTGACGCGCCAGGCGACGATGCGGGCTAGCGCGTCATTCGCACTGCGGCCAATCAGTGAATGAAAAAAGTGGTGGGAATGTTGGTCGTCCCGAACGAGCTCAATCAGCATTTTTGGTTCGATCGGTATTTCCGAAATCGCTGCCTGTGTCCGGAATTGTTCGACAATCGCGTGAGCATTAGCCGCTGAAATATTGTAATGCTCGACCAGCCACTCGACCGCTTTCGTCGCATTGCGATTGATCCGATTGGCCAGATCAGTGCGGAGCTGTCGTACGGCCCGGGCCAAGCCAGAGGTCAAAGGCATCTTTGCGGTGTTCCAGCGCGGCACCGTTGGAAGATGGCCATCGGCCCGCTCCACGTAGGCTTCGCTAACGCCGGTCTCGATTAGCCTAACCACCCGTCCGGCAAGAATAAAAAGGTCGCCAACCTGAAGCTGCTTGATAAACCCCTCTTCCACCGAGCCGAGGCGACGGCGCTTGAGCAACACGTCGACGAATCCTTCCGACACAATTGTGCCGATGTTGATGAGGAACTCGCGAGCGATCCGCGGGTGTGCCAGCGAGATGATGTTGTCTGCGATATTGATCTTGCCGAAGACTCCGGAGTACTGGCGCGCCAGAGCTTTCCCGCCGCCCTCGAGGTAAACCAGTAAACGGTCGAATTCTTCCTCTTCCAAATTCCGGAAAGGCCAGGCCCGCCTAACCAAATCGAGCATCCGATCACGACCCACCGGCCGAAGCGCGACCCGTCCAACAATGTGTTGCGCGATGACGTCGTACGGTTTTTCCAGGATCTTTATTGGATCGAGAACTCGTTCTCTGACCAGTTTTGCGGTTACCGTAGCTTCCACCAGATCGCCGATATTGGTTGCCACCAGAACTCCATGACTGGTTCGGTTGAGGGAATGGCCGGAGCGGCCGATTCGTTGAATGGCTCGAGACACGCCCTTGGGCGTAGCTAGCATCACCACCAGGTCGACTGCCCCGATATCGATTCCTAGTTCAAGGCTGGTTGAGCAGACGACGGCTCGCAGATCCCCGTTCTTGAGACGATCTTCCACTTCCAGCCGAATGCTTCTGTCCAGCGAGCCGTGGTGAATCTCGATTTGGTCCGAGAGGTCCGGCAGCAACTCTTTCAGCCGCATGCCAGTCTGCTCTGCTGCCGAACGAACGTTGGTGAACACGATGACGGATTGCTGGCGTCGAATCAGATCAGCCAATTCGGCATAGAGCCGGGCGCCGGTATAACCGGCTGGCGGGTAAGGATCCCGGCGGATTGGGGAGAATACTTCGACGATCGATTTTCGCTCCACCTGCGCTTCAGCGATGGCGCAGGGTCTTCCCTCTCCCACTAAAAACCTGGCCAGGGTTTCGACTGGTGCGGCAGTAGCAGACAGCCCAATCCGGCAAATACCGTTTCGGTCGGGGGCGATTGGGGCGCTGCTTTGTTCGGCGGATAGTATTTGCCCGGGATCCGCGCTGCCATTCGCCGGCCAGAGATTGGTCTGCAACTCTTCCAGCCGCTCCAGCGAGATCGTTAGGTCAGCGCCTCGCTTATTCCCCGCAAACGAGTGAAGCTCGTCCACAATCACGAACTTCACTTCCCTTAAATGATGGACGTAAGTTTCCTGGGCTAACATCACCGCCAGGCTTTCCGGTGTTGTGACCAGGAAATGCGCCCCTTTTCTCCGGAATTGGGCGCGCACATTTTGTGCGGTGTCGCCGGTCCGGAGATGGATCCGCCACGAATCCTTCAGGCCCATTCCATCGATCGGCGCCCGAATATTTTTTTCAATATCGTAAGCCAGCGCGCGCAAGGGAGATACGTAGACGCACTGCACTCCGGTCAGAGGCTCGTTAGTCTGCATTTTCCGGAGCAGGAAATCGAAGACGCCCAGGAAGCCCGACAAGGTCTTGCCGCTGCCGGTAGGCGAGGTAAGCAGAATCGATCTGTGTTCGAGAACGGCCGGCACGCAGAGTTGCTGCGCCTCAGTGAATTCCCCGAAGGTTTGCGAAAACCACCTCGACAGGCGTGGATGCAACCGTTGGCCCAGGGTTTTGCTTGGCCGAACCCAGGTTAGGGCCGCTCGATGCCGACGGTTCACTGGCGCTGTTGCCACAACCGCGCCCCCATTTCACTCCTCCGGATTTACCGGGAAGTGCTTGTTCTTCAGGTTCTCTGGAACCCTCGTCGTGCGTTCGGACTCAATCTCCTCAGTCGCCGCGCCTAACGCGTCGTACGCTTCACGGCTCTTCTTGGCCCGGCACATATATGCCGTCGCATGAGCTAACGGGATTCGTGCTTCCGGTAGTCCCACAAATTCAACCGCCTGCTGAGTAGCGATCGCCAGAGGTAATGCTTCGGCATCGGCGAGTCCCACATCTTCACTGGCGAAAATCACAATTCGGCGGGCAATGAACCGGAAGTCTTCTCCGGCGTGCAACATCTTAGCTAACCAGTAGATCGCGCCCTTCTCGTCCGATGCACGCATGCTTTTGATGAACGCGCTGATCGTGTCGTAATGCGCGTCGCCCTTCTTATCGTAAACGATGGCTTTCTGCTGAATGCTCTCTTCCGCGACGGCCAGCGTGAAATGGATCGTGGTATCGCCCTCCCGCCGGCGTTCTTCCTTCAGCGAAGATGTTTTGTTATTGTCGCTGGCGGGCGTCGTTAGCACGCCGATCTCCAGCGCATTTAGTGTCTTGCGCGCATCGCCGTCACTCAAGGTCGCGAGATGCCGCCGGGCATCCTTGTCCATCCGCACATTGTAATTGCCGAGACCGCGTTCCTTATCGGTTAGCGCCCGATCAATAAGCCTTTCCAAATCTTCGATGCGCAGCGGCTCGAGCTGGAAGACTTGCGATCGCGAGACCAGTGCGCTGTTGACGTAGAAAAACGGGTTGTAGGTCGTCGCACCGATCAGTCGCAGCGTTCCAGCCTCCACTGCCGGCAGCAGAATGTCTTGTTGCGCTTTGTTGAAGTGATGGATTTCGTCGATAAAAACGATCGTCTTCTTACCGGCATTGCGAAGCCGATTGGCTGCCGCGGCAAGTACCCGGCGCATTTCGGCAACGTTGCTTTCAACGCCACTCATCGGAACAAACGTGGCGTCGGTCATTTCCGCGATGATTCGGGCGAGCGTTGTCTTGCCGGTACCGGGAGGGCCGGAAAGGATTACGGAGGGCAGCCGGTCCGCTTCGATAGCCCGTCGCAGCAACTTGCCTGGCCCGAGAATATGCTGTTGGCCCACGAATTCATCGAGCGACCGTGGCCGCATTCGGGTGGCGAGCGGAGCTGCCCGGTCGACCATTTCTTCGGCCGCTTTTTCCTCGGTGAATAATTCGCCTTCCACGACCAAAAGATAGGCGTAGCCAAAGCCTTCGCACCTGTCATTTGAACGAGGGTCCGGCTGATTGCTGGCCCCGCATGCGGTCTCGCGACATCGATCATTCACAGTTCTCGCCCTCAAGTGATCGGTTCGATAGGCTCATTGAATGAAGGTGATCGGCGCGTCCCGTCATCCGTTCGTCGGATTAGCGCTGGCCGCTGGGATCGGCATCGTTCTAGGCGACTTTATCCATCTCCGCCCCGGTGCGGTGAACATCGCGATTGCGGCACTGGTTATCTTTGCGTTGGCGATTCTGTATCGACCATCTGCCGGGTTCACCTATCTCCTCGTGCTCTGCTCGTTCCTGCTGCTGCATCAGCTTCGCACTACCGCTACAGCTGGTTTGTCGTTAGCGGCTCAACTTGGAGAACGGCCACGCATCGTTTCGGTGACCGGCACGGTTGTGTCAGAGCCGAAGGTGGCTGAGAACGGGACCGCGAGATTTTTACTACAGCTGAACAGAATTGAGCTGGAAGGTGGCACCAACCGCACGAGCGCGACCACTCTGGTGCGGTGGAAAGGTCACCCGTCGTTCGGCGATGAGATGCAGTTTTCCGGAGTAGCCGCTCCCATTGCTCCGCCCCGAAATCCGGGGGAGTTCGACATGCAGTCGTATCTGGCACGGCGCGACGTCAGACGAGCATTGTTCGTTCGTTATGCTGAAGACGGTGTTCTGATTCGATCCGGTGGTGGGAATCCCGTTTTGCGTTTCGCTCAAACGTCCCGGCAATGGCTCCAACGAAATTTGTGCCGCGGCTTGGCTGACTCACCTGATGTGCAGGATTTCCTGAGCGGCATCACGCTGGGACTGCGTCACCAAACGCCCGAAGACATCGAAGAACCGTTTCAGCAGACCGGCACACTCCATTTATTTGCGGTAGCGGGCCTTCATGTCGGCATCGTCGCTGAATTGCTTTGGATCGTGGCCCGCGCCGTCGGAATGGCCCGCCGATCGGCGGCTCTCATGATCGTTCCGCTGGTTTTGTTTTACGCGGCGGTAACGGGATTGCATGTCTCGAGCATTCGAGCAGCTGTGATGACGGCAGTGTTCATGGGCGGATTTGTGGTCGAGCGAAACGTCTTCAGTTTAAACAGCCTCAGCGCCGCCGCTCTGCTTCTTCTTGCCTGGAACACGAACGAGTTTTTTGCTACCGGGTTTCAGCTTTCGTTCGCTGTCGTGACAGCGATTGTGTTGCTGACCGATCCGCTGACGCAGCTGTTTCGGCGGCTCAGCGCACCGGATCCATTCCTTCCTCGAACACTGCTGTCGCGCTCGCGACGGCTAATGGATGCCGTCCTGGTTAAGGTCACCCAGTCCGCATCGATTTCGATCGCAGCATGGATCGGATCGTTAGTGCTGTTGTTTTGGTATTTCCACCTGATTACTCCGGTATCGCTGATCGCCAACTTGGTTGTTGTGCCAATTGCTTTCCTAATCCTGGCGGTTGCGCTGCTTTCAATTGTGTCCGCGCCGCTGCTGCCGTGGCTCTCGACCACGTTTAACAACGCCAACTGGTTTCTGGCCAAGGCAGTTATTGCCGTGGTCCACCTTTTCGCGCAGCTGCCTAACGGGCATCAGTATGTGTCGCGCCCCCCCGGTTTGGGCAATGCCCTGGCACGGATCACGGTATTGGATCTCGGCGCTGGAGCAGCGGTACATCTCCGGACCCGGCACGAGCACTGGTTGCTCGACTGCGGGAGCGATCGTGACTACCAGCGCGTTGTCCGCGAGTATCTTCACTCGGCCGGAGTCAACCAGTTAGGAGCCCTGCTCTTGAGCCATGGCGACGCCCAGCATATCGGCGGCGCCGAGCGGCTGCTTCCGGAACTTTCACCGCTCCTTCTGATCGATAATCCGGCTCCTGATCGTTCCCGAACTCACAAACGCATCCGACAATTGATCGACGGTTCCGGGCTCCGCGTTGTCCGGCCCGCTCAGCGGGATGTGATCAGAGCGGATGAAGGGATCATCTCGACCATCGTCTATCCGCCATGCGCGTTTTCGAGGCCGATTGGCGACGATCAAGCGCTGGTGGTGCAACTGCGGATTGATCATGGCCCGCGAATCCTGCTCATGTCAGACAGCGGGGTGGCCACCGAGAATGCCCTTCTTCACTCCGGAATCGACCTGCGAAGTGAGATCATCATCAAAGGCCAGCATCATTCCGGCAGATCCGGTTCGCTGCCGTTCCTGGATGCGGTTCAACCGAAACTGATCGTCGCTACCTCATCTGATTTTCCGAAGCACGAGCGGGTTGACGATCAATGGGTGGAGGAACTGCGCAGCCATGATATCAAGATCTTCCGACAAAACGAGACTGGTGCGGTGGAGCTTTCCGTTTGGCCCGATGCGTGGCAGGCACGCGCCTACATGACCGGTGAAGTCTTCCGCAGCACTAACCGGTGAATCTTCATTCCTGCCGCAGTAAACCTTTTTTCAAAGGTGGTCTGCGGAAGAGTCCATGCCCCCGCGACGCTGTCCAAGGTGGAAGCCGTTTCCGCGAGTCGCTTGATCGCGGAAAAATACTCGTCGTGATCGGTCGCTATGAAGATTGATCCGGACATCGTTAGGCGTTGGGCAAGTGCGTCAAGGAATTCCGAGTTAACCAGACGGCGGCGGTGATGACGCCGCTTCGGCCACGGATCGGGGAACAGAAGGTAAAAGGCGGAGACTGATTCCGGACCGAGAACGTGCTTCAGAACGAACATGGTTTCGCTCCGCAGGATGCGGACGTTCGATAGTTCCGCGGCCTTTCGACCCGAGGAGCGGACCCGGTGTAACAGGCGTTCGACCCCGACAAAGTTACAATCGGGATGTTGCGCCGCCAGGGCTCGCAGCAATGTTCCATCGCCGCAGCCGAAATCGACATGGAGCGGTGCCGGGCGGCCGAACAACCGTTCGGCGGCCGTAATCGATGCGCTCTGTTCCGCGATCAGGTCAACCACCCAACAGCTTGCCGTTATACACCGTCGGATTCAAATCGCGACGGCGGCGATTCGAAACCGACTTAAGCGTTAACGCCGTCTTTGGCTACGAAGCCGAGGAACAGCATTGAGACCGCCAGCACTACGTGTAGCCACACGTCCGCCATGTTGTTTGCCACCATCCCCAATAGCATTCCGTTTCCCTTCATGAACCCGAGCACCGCGACTAATGCGTAAACAACGCCAAAAATCTTGAAGAAGACACGCGAGGGTCCGGCCCCTGCCATTCCGCATAACAGGAACACCACGCCCGAAGCAAGATGGATGATGTTGTGCGCTGTATTAACGTGAAAAAGACCGAGCAACATGCCGCCTTCTCCGCCGGCCATTGGCGGAGTAGCCGCTGGAACGAAGCCCAGAATTCCCACTACGAGAAACACGACGCCGAAAAGAATTGCCGCTGTTTTAACCATAGATTCTCCCTGTTTGGTTGAGGGGAGCGGTTATGCCAGTGGCCATTCCGGCAGGCAAGCGCAAAATACCGAACGCACAAGGTCAGGGTGTGTCTAATCGGCAGCATGAAAGGGCTCGTTCCAGCACTCCTTACTATTACAGCCTTCGCGGCTTCAGCGCTCAATCACTTGAGCGGCGCCCCGGCCGAATCGGGCAATCTGAAAACCGCTGTTTTCGCCGGCGGCTGCTTCTGGTGCATTCAACCCGCTTTCGATAAAGCGCCAGGCGTGGTTCACACCGTGGTCGGCTACTGCGGTGGTACTGAACCAAATCCCACTTACGAGCTGGTTACCTCGGAATCGACCAAGTACCGGGAGTCACTCCAGGTCAGCTATGATCCCGCTAAGATTTCTTTCGCTCAGCTTCTTGATATTTATTGGAAGCAAATCAACCCGACGCAGAGCGACGGCCAATTCGCAGACGTCGGGCCCAGTTATCGCGCCGCGATCTTTTACACTAACGCGGACGAGAAGAAACTAGCCGAACAGTCGAAAGATCAACTTGCCAAATCGGGGCGGTTCAATAAACCGATCGTTACTGAGATTCTGCCGGCGATGAAGTTTTGGCCCGCGGAAGATTATCACCAGCAGTACTACCGCAAGAACCCCGACGAGTTCGGTGCGTTCGAGGTGGGCTCGGGCCGCGTTTCGTTCGAGAAAAAGAACTGGGGCGACAGCAAGAAGCAATAACGGATTCCTCCGCGATTGGCCGACCAGGCGTTGCCGCTGAGATTCGGAAATCCGTTTGGCCAGCCAACGGCGAATCAGTGATGGACACGCCGTATGGCTGGCAAAATCAATTTACTGGGACATCCGGTTCACCCGATTCTCATCGTGTTTCCGCTCGGACTTTTACCGACGGCGGTTGCTTGCGACATCATCTACTGGACGACGCATAACTCAAACGCAGCACTAATTGCCTACTATCTGATCGCTGCAGGGGTGGTGAGCGGAGTTGTCGCAGCGGCTTTCGGATTTGCGGACTGGTGGGCGCTGGACAGTGGCACTCGGGCGAAGCGTCTCGGCGTCTCGCATCTGATCGTTAACGACGTCATGCTAATGCTGTTCGCAGTGAGCTGGTGGATTCGTCGCGGCGCTCCAACGACACCGACGGTAGCCGCCACGGTGCTGGCTGTGGTTGCGATCCTTTTCGGGTTGGTGGGCGGCTGGCTCGGCGGCGAACTGGTGTACCGCCTCAGCGTCGGCGTCGATTTCGATGCCCACGTCAATTCTCCGAGCTCTCTGTCTGGCCGGCCGGCGAAGGAGAATCAGCCCCGCTAGCAGCTGCCCGCGCGTTTACGGCTTCGTGTCACGTCCGCGACCGCGCGCGCTGGCGCGTTTCCTTTATCCACCGCTTTAGCTCGACGAGCGGTAGAAAGTTTATGATCCGAGCGGCGGGAACGCGTGCCTTCAGCGCGGCCGCTAAACCGATCGTAATGAATTCGAGCTGCCATGGATGGTGCGCGTCCGTTCCCAGTGAGATCCGAACCCCTTCCTTGCTGGCAATCTTCAACAGCGACAGATTCAGATCCTGCCGATCTGGATAACAATCAATCTCCAGCGCTTTATCCAATTTTGCAGCCTCGGCGAAGACGCGGGGCCAATCTGCCTTCAGGCCTAACCGGTAATTGTAAATGCGACCACGTGGATGGCCGAGTATCTGCACTGTCGGATTTCGAACAGCGGCCAGGTATCGATCAGTTTGATCCTCTTTTATGCGAAGTGCGGAGTGAAACGATCCGAGCACCACATCGAGTCTGGCCAGTGCGCGGCTTTGCATGTCGCCTTCGCCGCGGGGATTCAGATTCAACTCGATTGATCGAAGAACGGTTAGGCGGCCGCCGGCGGTGGCGATCCCGCGATTCGTCTGTTCGATCTCCGTGGCCTGGCGAAGCAGGTCTGTCTCGTTGATGCCGCCGGCAATCTTGAGGCCTTTGGAGTGATCGGTAATCGCGATGTATTCATAGCCTCGTTCCGCCCCGGCGGCGGCCATCTCTGCGATTGTTCCCGAACCATCGCTCCAGACGCTATGCATCTGGAGATCTCCGCGCAGCTGCCCCGGCCAGGCTGGCTTCGCGGTCAACAGCGCGCGCGCATCAGCCATCGTTAGGAAGTCGCGTCGGATGGCAGAGCGACTCGGCCGCCGCGTTGGCGGCCGTTCAATCCACTCCGTGAGCTTGCGAGCGATGAATGGTCCAACTCCGTGCAGCTCCAGGAGCGACTCGCCCCTGCGGATCATGCCGGCTACGGTTTCCGGCCAGAGGAACGCGCTCCGGGCCGCTCTTCGATAAGCGCGAGACAGAGTCCCGCTTTGTTCTTCGGCCTCGTCTGCTAGCAGATCCGCCAGATCGGCATTCGTTAGGATGCGCGCCATCACTATACAATCGGATCAGCCCCGGCGGCTGGCGTGCTGGCATGAGCGATGCTGCCTTATCCAGTGCGGAAGTTGGAGGACAGCAAAGCAGTAAATGAAGTGGGGTTCATAAACATCCCTCCGGCTTACGTGGGCGCGGCCAAACGCTTGGTGCGCGCCCTTCTTTTATCTCCAGCCGACGGAGACATAGTTAGGGCAGGCGGCCTGTTACCGGCTGGAGCCGGCGGACTAAGCCATCGCCCGAGGAAATTCGGCGCTGCTCGCCGTTAATATTTGTAAACCTGAGCCGCTTTCGATTCCACGAATTCAGCACGGTTTACCGACAGCGGCTCGTGCAGCACCTTGGACAGCTCCTGGGCA
This sequence comes from Chthoniobacterales bacterium, assembly GCA_045809745.1. Classification (GTDB taxonomy): domain Bacteria; phylum Verrucomicrobiota; class Verrucomicrobiia; order Chthoniobacterales; family UBA10450; genus DATFCK01. The sequence goes on from JBJMXE010000033.1 coordinate 21,132, forward strand.
AGAACGATGGCGATGGCTTTCGAGTCCCGCGTATAAACAGGAATTGGAAAGGAACCGGCGTTTCGATCGTAGCCATAGATCGTGCCTTCGGTCTCCCAGACGCAGTAAGCGTGGCCGGCCGGGTGGTCGTTGTATCGCACCAGAAGAATCTTCGCCCAGAAATTCTGCTCCAAGCTGTGCTGCGTTTTGATGGCCGCGAGGTAATTGCAGGCCGAGACGACACAACCGTTCAGGACAACCAGGTCGTTTTCATTCGGGGTAAGGATGACCGGCTGCTGGGGCCGGGCACCGAGCGTAAAACAGGCGAGGAGAATAGCAGCGTGATAGGCGATTTTGGTGAGTAAACCAGGATTCATGTTTGGCAGGCGGATTATGGTTTTTATAACATCAGGGGCACCCTCTTGTGAAGACTTATTTCGTTTGTCTCAAGGAAAAAAGGCCTTGCCCAAGGCCCCCTAGGCACGTTCCCCGCGCCTGAAATGCGCAGCCGTTGCCAGGCTGCTACTGCGAAAGCATCAGCCGGAAGTACTTCTTCGGCACCGTTCCGCCGCTGATCGGGGTCTTAAGCCGGACCGTCAGAATATCGGTGAAACCATCTGCCCGCCCGGCGCTGCCCACCTGCTCAATCTGCGATTGCGTGAGGTCCCAGCTCACCAAATCATCCGACACTGCCACGGCGGGCGCATTACCTGTCCATCCGAGAAGCCTGTGATAACTGAACGTCACGTAGGTCGAAGTGCCGTCCACCATCAGCCCGACCTGCGGCAACAGAGGCTGATCCGAAATCGAAACTCCGTTCAACGGGTTCGAGTGGAAATAATATTCAAGCCCATTGCGAATACCGTCGCCGTCAGGGTCGGCTGACCATCCTGATACGTTTGGATCTCCTCGTTGTGCCGGCGTGAAATTGGAGGTTTGCCATTGCAGAAACGTGGGCGGCTGAGGAGCGATGACGACCGTATCCAGCATCAGGTCAGCGCCCATGTTGTTTCCGACCAAGTCGGTAAACTGGATCGTGGCGACGCTGCCGCCGGCGATAAACGCGAAGTGATAGTGCTGAAAAATTACGGACGCCGGATGGGTGGCGCCGTTATCTGGCGGGGTGACGTTAGCGCTGAACAGTGGAGAGCTTCCGATGATTTGCGCCTGGATTTGCAGCGGCGCGCCACCGCGTATCCCGAAGACACCCGCGTCGAAATCGAGGGTGTAGGTCATGCCCGCAGTCGTGATAAATGTTTGCGACAGGACGTTGTTGAACGAATCGCCGCCGACACTGAACCCGGCGGAATGAATGGGACTGCTGGCGCCCTGCGAAATCGTTTCGATATGTTTGTTTCCACCCACCACCCAGCCAGCCACTGTGCCGGGATTGTTGAACGGCCAGGTTTCAAAGTCGCCATTTGCCAAGGGCAAAACAGCCGGAGTGGGTGCAGGCGTCGGAGGCGGGGCAACGATCAACGAAACCGCATCGATCATCAGGTCGGCATTAGCGTTACCCAGTCCCACATCGGTAAATCGGATTGTGGTTGAATTGCTGTCGGCCACGAACGTGCGGAAGTAGTGGTGAAACTCGGTTTGCGCAGGGTCGAAGGAATTGATCACCGGGACGGACATGGTTTCATCCAGCCGGCTGGTATTTCCAAACACCTCGAAACGTAACTGAGGCGCAGAAGCGGGTTGGCCGAACACACCGCTGTCGAATTCAAAAATGTAGGTGACACCCGGAGTTGTGCTGATCGTTTGCGCGAGCGTGTTCCCCGCACTGTTACCCCCTTCATCCAAAGCGGCGGCATGCGTGCCACTGGTCGCTCCTTCGCCTGACACCGCGGCAACATTCCCGGTGCCGTCGACAATCCAGCCGGTCACGGCGCCCCGCGTGAAAAAGGGCCCCACTTCAAAATCGCCATTCGAGACAAGGTTCTGCGCGGTCGCGACGTTCGCGAAGAAAACCGCAGCAGCGATAATCAGCAACCCAATTGCGCGACGAAGCGCGACGGTGAAATTGGAGTGCGACTTAGCCATTAAAACCGGTTCGGTGGGGGCACCGGGAGGGCCGACATTGTACAACACTGTGGGTTGCGGAACAGCACACTTTTGTCGCCGCGTGGTTATCGGCTTAGCTCAATCCGGAAAAATTTCCGGGGGATTGGCCCCTGATTGATAGGCGCCTTCAGTCGAACGGTCAGCGTTTCAGTTAGTCCATCGCCGGTGAGTGTCGGCCCACTGATTGTTTCCATCTGGCCGCCGGTCTCGTCCCAGGTTGTTAGGTTATCCGACACGGCTACCACTTCGGGCGTTCCGGCATAACCGATCGGCCGATGATAAGTGATCGTAAAATATCGGAGCGCGCCGCTGGTCATGACGCCGATCTGCGGCAGGGTTTGCGCTTCGGTGAAGGACATCCCGGCCAGCGGGTCGGTTCCGAAGAAATATTCCAAACCGTTACGCAGTCCATCTCCATCAGGATCGGAGATCCAATCACTGATGCTGGGATCGCTGCGTTGAGCGGCGGTAAAATGCGCTCCCTGCCAGTTCGCGAAAGTGTTAGCCGGTTGGAGTTGCACCGCGACCGTGTCCAGCAACGGGTCGGCCGCGTCGTTCCCGGTGCCAATATCCTGAAACTGCAACGTCGTGCTGTTGCTGTTGGCGGTGAAAAGGAAGTGGTAATGCTGGAACATCACTTCGCTGGGCGTGAACGTAAACGCATCGGGCGGCGTGATGGTTTGGTTGAGAATCGCGCCGTTTCCTAACAATTGAACGTTCATTTGCAGGCGGGTGCCGGTTCGCTTGCCGAAGACTGCGGAATCAAAATCAATTGCGTATTGCCGGCCCGGAATGGTCGACAAACTTTGGGAAAGAATGTCTCCCTGGTACGTTCCACCGGTCCCAAATGTCGCCGCATGCGTTGGCGATGTGCTGGCCTGCGATTTGTCCTCAATGTGGCCCGGTCCTGAGATCATCCAGCCGGTGATTGCAAAGGTGTCGAAAGGGCCGGTTTCGAAATCGCCGTTGATCACCGTCGCTCCCTCCGGAGCTGCGGACACGGTGTCGAGCATGATGTCCGCTTGGGAGTTGCCGCTGCCGAGATCGCTGAATTGCAATGTGGTGACGACGCTGTCGGCCACAAACGTGTATTGGTAATGCTGGAAGCGAACCAAGGCTGGATCGGTTGTGCCCTGAACCGGAGGAGTAATGGTTTGCGCGATTAGCGTGGTGGTGCCGGTCACCTGCACATTCAACTGTTGCGACGTGGCGTCGTTATCCGGAATCCCCGCAACTCCGGCATAAAAATCCACGAAATACGTCTTTCCCACTACCGTGTTGAAGTTCTGAGAAAGCACGCTGCCGGCAGACGCGCCTCCGGTGTTAAATGCAGCGCCGTGCGTCCCACCAGCCGAACCTTGATCGCTGCGGTCCGCTATGGCGGATTCGCCAGACACCATCCAGTTGCTCACAACCCCCATCGTGTTGAATGGCGCCACTTCGAAATCGCCATTGGTTAGAAGGTTCTCGTCCAGTTGCACCGAGACTGAATCAACGACAGTGTCAGCGCTGTCGTTGCCCAGGCCAACGTCGATAAATTGAATAGTGGCGGTCGAGCTGTCGGCTGTGAAAGCGAAGTGATAGTGGGTGAACAAAACGGCCTCCGGCGTAAATGTCGTAACCACGCCAGGGGTGACAGTTTCATTCAGCAAACTGCCGGTGCCGGTGACCTGGACATTGACCTGAAGCGGCGCGGCGGATGGTTGACCGAACACGCCGGCGTCGAAGTCGACAACATAATGTCCGCCGGGGACGGTGGCGAAGGCTTGTGAAAGCGTCGTGCCTTCAGAATCGTGGCCGACGTTCAACGCTGCGGAATGGGTTCCGGTAGTGGCACCTTCCGCCATCGAGTGGATGTTGCCGGTGCCGCCGACAGTCCAGCTGGTAAGCTGGGAGCTAGGCGCGTAGGGGGGAGTCTCGAAGTCACCGTTTCGGATGAGGTTCTGGGCATCGGCCGATAGCGCTAACGCGCTGGCCATTAGCGAAATAGAACAGATCCACCACGTTTTGTTGTGTTTTCCGCGGATGCTGTAAAAACCGGAGTGCCCGAACATCCGGGGGTGATATCAAAACATCGCCCGTTAGTCCAGTCTGATTTGTATGAATTTACTGTAAGATCGGGCCTAGTTTCCGAATAAAAACCCTGCCCGGCCGATCCGGTTCTTGCCTCGGCAACGCCGAAGCGGCGGTTGCTTCCGGTGCGCTTATTGCGATACCTGAAGTCGGATGAATTTCCGGTTCAACCCCTGATCCAAAGATGTCTTGAAACGGACGGTGACGGTCTCGCTCACCCCATCGCCGACCGGAACTGGATTCCCCACGAGTTCCAGCTGAGAGCCACCGGTGTCCCAACTGGAAAGATTATCCGAAACAGCGACTACTTCATGATTACCGGTCCATCCTATCAGCCGGCGATAGGAAAAAGTGAGGTAACGAGAATTACCGGTGATCTGAATCGATGAGCGTGGCAGCGCGCCGGCGTCGACAGTCGTGATTCCCGCCAACGGATCGGTATTTGAAAAATACTCGAGGCCATTGCTGAGGCCATCGTGATCCGGGTCAGCCGACCATCCGCTGATGTTCGAGTCGGATTGTTGCGCCGGTGTAAAATGGTTATTTCGCCACTGAGTGTAGTTAGGCGGCAGAAGGACGATTGAGACGTTGTCCAGAACCACATCGGCGAATCGGTTCCCTAGAAATACGTCGGCGAACTGGATGGTTGAGACTGTACCGCTCGCGGTGAAGGGGAAGGTATAATGCTGGAACTGGACCTGCGCCGCGTCAGTCCACGGGCCATACGGCGGCACGATCGTTTGAGAGAACACCGGATTGGTATTCGAAACCTGCACGGTAAGGTGAAGCGTTGAGTCTGTCGTTCCGAACACCGCGGCGTCAAACTCGAGACGGTACATTCGATCCGGGGTAGTGACGAAGCTTTGGGATAGCGTATTTCCCGCGGAATCACCGCCGGCACTGAATGCGGCCGAGTGCGTGCCATCAGTCGCTCCCTCGTTTATGGACGCTATCTGACCTGGACCTCCTACGGCCCAGCCAGTGATGGTGCCGAGCGTTAACTCAGGAGGACTCTCAAAGCTTGGGTTGTTCAACGGCAAAGTGGTGGGCGTCGCAGTCGGGGCAGCGGTTGGACTGGGAGTGGGTGTCGGGGTGGGGGTTGGTGCCGGAGTGGCAGTGGGCAACGCGACTGAAACCGTGTCGAGCACGATGTCCGCGGCGTTAGCGCCGGTCCCGATATCGGAGAACTCAACCGTGCTGCTGGTGCCGGTCGCGGTGAAGAAGAAATGATAGTGCGTAAAGGTTACCGCACTTCCGTTCGTCGTCCCGGCTTCGGGCGGAAGCACGGTTTGATCCAGCAACGCCGAACTGGTCGATGTGTCGAGGGCTCGCACCCGCAACTGAAGCGGACCGCCGGAATGCACACCGAAAATGCCGGCGTCGAAATCGACATTGTAGACCTGGCCGGCACTGGTCAGAAAAGTCTGCCAAAGAATATTGCTCTGAGAATCATGGCCGGCGTTAAACACCACCGCGTGGCCGCTCGCGTTGGTGGCACCTTCGTTCGATTCGATCGAAATGTCCGCCGGACCTTCGGCTGTCCAGCCGGTCACTACCCCGTTCGAAGAAAATGGTCCGGTCTCGAAACTACCGTTCGTTAGGGGAAGCGCCGCTGCGGCGGGCGCGGAGATTGGCACGACCGATACGTTATCCAGCAACGTGTCCGTCCCACCGTTCCCCGATCCGATATCGCTGAACTGGAGCGTGGTGTTTGAGTTGTTCGCCCGGAAGCTGAACCGATAAGTCGCCGGCACCCAGTTCGTGCCCGGTTTCGGCGGCGTAACCGAACGATTCAGCAACGTAGGCCCGCCGCTGATTTGCACGTTCAGTTGCAATGTACTCGGCGTCGATCCGTAGATTTGCGAATCGAAGACAAGTTGGTACCACTGTCCGACGGAGGTTGGGAAACTTTGGGAGAGAGTGTTGCCTTGCGAATCGCCGGCGACGTTGAACGCGGCCACATGGCTTGCGAGCGAGCCATTTTCGGTGGTGTTCGTCACTAGCGAGCTAGCGTTCCAACCCGAAATGGTCCCATTCACCTCGAACGGACCAGTCTCAAAATTCCCGTTGGTGGTGACATCCTGCGCGTAGACACGAGTGGCGCAGCAAATGGCCAGCGCAGCCCGTATCACGCTCGACCTCAACGGCCTAACTATCGAGCACTGAAGCACAACCGACTGAGTCAATCAGATAAATTACTGTATGACCAGAAAAATCCGGCCGGACTGGTTAGGAATGCCGGGCTCGCTTCGACTGCGCGTAAGCGACCGGACCGCTTGCATTTCCAACATGAGAGCGACCCAGAGCCGACGCAGCCGCAAGACCTCGGTTCCTAACGCTCTCGGCAACTCCTTTGCCAGACCAGGCTAGTATGGCGAAGTGGTTGTCATTTTCGCGCCTGCTTCTCGCGCACGCGCGATGAAATCGATATATTCGGGCTGTTGCGTAACCCGCGTAACCGAAGTGACCCTCGGTTCCGGTAGCGACAACCATCGAGCGAGCAACGCGCTGATTGAGCAGCGACGCGGATAAACTGATCTGAGCTGAAACTCCTTCGACTCTTGCACGCACTTTCGGAGAACTATCGCACCTTGTATCCAATGATCTCGCGGACGCAAATGGTTCTGGCGCTACTTCAGATTTCGCAGCATCGGCGAGGACAATTTTGCGCTGCGAGCGAAGATCAGAAATGCCGACGGGAAAACTCGCGACCGGACCCGGTGTTGAAATAGCGCTCGAATGCGCGTGCTTTCATTTCTGAGCGGAAAGCCGCAGCGACTTCGACTTGCCAAGGGCGAAATTTGGATGTGTGAGGACATCCACCGGAATTCTGTGTGCGCAACCGGCTTTTCAGGTTCGTGGTAATGCCGGTGTAACGGATCCTTGGTCGGGTTTACTTAGAAGAACGTAAACGTAGAAGAACTTCATGGCTGGCCTTCCAGCCGTAGCCGCTTGAATGTCGTGAGACGAGTTCAAACGCGACCGCGTTGACGTTTTACGGAGTGGCCTGCCAGCCGTAGTCTCGCGCCGCGTGACCTAAGCTAAATTTAAGCCCGCCCACCTTCACTGATTACGGCGGGCAGCCTTCGCTCTCCGCTGCGCTGCGAGCGAAAGTGGAGGCGAGGGGAGTTGAACCCCTGTCCCCGTTGCCTTCCGCGAAGACATCTACACGTTTATTCGGTG
>JBJMXE010000034.1:0-12135 GCA_045809745.1 Chthoniobacterales bacterium
ATAGGCGCATGGTGATCGCCGCAGTGTGCCATCCACTGGCCACTAATCCTTTAAAGATCGACCGCTCCGCGCTTTTTGTGTCAAGATGGAACATCTGGGGATCGAATTTGTGAGCGAACTCGATCAGCTGAGTTTCAGTCACGGTGAATGAGTCGGAAACAAAGCGGTCTCCTGGTTTCAGGTCGTCGAAATACCGGGCGGACATCTACTTTCGTTTTCTTACGAAAGCTGGCGCAGAAAGGGAACTAATATCGTCCGTTGAATGAGTCGTTTTTTGAAGATCTTGCTGATCACCGCGGCGGCAGTTTTCGTCTGCTTCGTCGCCGGCGTCGTTTTTTTGTTACATCTGGCGTTTGGTTACAACGCGGCGTGATTTATTATAAGCGCGCCGATTATGAACGAGCGCTGAATGATTTTCAGGACGCGGTCCAGTGCGCGCCGAACACTATCGCGTCCTTGCTCATGCGGGGGCGATGTTATCTCGTCCTGAATGACCTGGAGGGTTCGCTGGCCAGGTTCGACGCAGCGATCGCGATGGAACCCGGCAGTATCCAGGCGTATCGAGCGCGTGCCCGCGTTTACGAACGCCGAGGTGAACCGGACAAAAGCCGGCACGACCTGGACGAAGCGAAGCGACTGGCGAAGGCGGTGAAAGAGCGCCCCTCCGCCCACGAGCGATCGAATGAAAGTTCAGATGCTGATCGTGAGCACGGTCACTCAGCCGGTCTTGGTAGCTCCTATTATCTTCGCCTCCGTCGAAATCCGTCGGAGAAAATCAGAAGCTAAATCCGGTAGTTTTCCCTGCCATAACGCGGCAACAACTAATGGTGGAAAGTCAGTTAGCAGATGGACTCGAGTTCCTGCCGGCGCCTTCCCCTGCGGTTCTGCGAGAAATAGACCCACGCCGAATCCGGACCTGACATATACCGGGATCAGGTCCAGTGAGCTTAACTCCACACTGGTCGGCCAATCCTGCTTTAGTTTGGATAGGCCTTGCCGGAATAATCGACAGATAGCCTCGTTAGGCGGAAGGCTGATCAGCGGTTCCTGGATGATTTCGCTCCAGAATTTTTTGCCGGAACGGAGCCGCCGCTGTTTAGGAAGCAACAGAACCAGCGGCACCTTGAGCAGAACCGAGCAGCAGATGCCCGCCGATGGCCGACTTTCAAGGTCGGTAATGGCGAGATCGATTTCCTGTTTCCGCAGAAGGACTTCGGCTTCGGCCTGGTTCGCATCGTGCAACTGCAGTTTCAAACCAGGGAATTGTTTCCGCTGGTCTTCTAACAGCTTCGGCAGGTGCTCGCGCAGGATGGTCGCCGGTGCCGCGAGACGCAGCCGCCCGTTCGCTTCTCCCCGCAGCTGACTTCGGGTATCCGCGAGTCCACCGAAGAAGGGGCGGACATAATCGTATAATTCTTCCCCGGCCGGTGTGAGATGAAACGGACGTCTCTGGAACAATTTGAGACCGAGATCTTCTTCCAGCCGGATCAACTGGGAGCTGATCGCTGGCTGTTGGATCCCGTAGGGAATTTTCCGGACCGCTTCGGTGATCCCGCCGTGCTTTGCGACGTAGTAGAACAATTCGAGATGGTGAACATTCATTTCAGGCAGCCAATCTCTGCTCACGTCGCGCCGCGCGAAACGTGCTGAAGAAACGGCGGTGACGTTCCTCGACAAATGCTTCTTCGTACAATCGTTTGCCAAGCTGCTTGAAACCCTGTTCAAGTTCCGCCGCAGTCATCGTGTCGGGCTGGAAATTGATGTCGAACAGGGTGCAGCGCTCCCATGCCTGCGCATCCGGGATTCGGCCAGCCTGCCGCAGTCGCTCGTACAACGGCGTTCCGGGAAACGGCGTCATATAGGTGATCTGGACGTCATACAGACCGGAATCCTTCACAAAGTCATAAACGCTCTCGAACGCATCGGGTCCGCTCCCGTCCAGTCCCACTACGAAACATCCGTTCACGGTAATACCCCGGCGCTGAATGTTCTCCACAGCGCGTCGATAAAAGTCCAACTGCTTCGCTTTCCAGTTAGACCTTTGCTCGATTCCCTGTAACGCAGAACGGGTCGCGCTCTCAAAGCCAATCAATACCTGCACGCAACCCGCTTCTCGCATCATTCGAAGGAGCTCATCATCGGTGGCGATCGATACATCGCTTTCGCTGAACCACCGGATCCCCTCACCGACGAGCGCTCGCATCAGGCTCCTGGCGTGAGCGCGATTCACGAAGGTGTTGTCGTCGGCAAATTCGATAAATGGGTCGCGCCACAACTCCTTCACTCGCCTGATTTCGGCGATCACTTTGCTGACCGGCTTGACCTTAAAGGCCGGTGAGATTCGGATGGAAGCAGCGCAGAATTCGCATCGCCACGGGCACCCCCGTTGAGTCTGAACGGTGAACCTCGGATACCGATCCGGTTCCAACAAATCGAAACGTGGCATGGGTGACGTGGCCAGGTCAAACGGCCGCATTCGGGCGTCGTAGACCGCTTGGAGAACTCCACGTTCCAGATCAGCGACTACATCCGGCCAGACCGATTCGCCCTCGCCGATAACGATGGAGTCGGCGTGAGCAATCGCCTCGTTGGGCATGAGAGACACGTGCAACCCTCCGAGAATCACTCGAGTGCCGATGTCGCGGAACCGGGCCGAAAGCGCATATGCTTCCTTTGCCGTAGCGGTCAGACTGGAAATGGCAACGAAATCGAAGTCTCGGGGTAATTCATCTCGATCCACGTCGCGGATCTCCAAATATTGCACTTCGATGGACGGAGGCGTCATGCCGGCCAGAGTCAAGAGACCCAGGCTGGGAAGCGCCTCGATGGCATTCTTTCGTCGGGCCATGCCCGGGAATGTGAGCCCGAGGGAAAGAAGCTCCGGATCGCACAACCGGAGCCCACTCATCGCGACAAATCCAATCTTCATGACCGCGGCCAGTTCGAAAGGAGCGCAGCGATGGCAACAAACAGACTGCCTACCGGGACTGGAAACAGATAGTGGAGCGATTTGCGCCAGGCACAGAGGACGCAGCAAATCGGCATCGTGACTGTTGCCGCCAGCAGACACAGCGATACGATGCGGCCCGGCGCAACCGCAAAACCGGTCATGAAGACGGTTAGACCGAATAGAAAGTTGATGAAGGCGAGGCCGAAGAACGAGACATGGGCGAGCCTCAGAAGACGCCGCCGATGAGAACCGTAGCCGCCAAGCCAATCGTCTTTCAGGAACCAGTTGCCGATGACCGCGCCGGACAGAACACCGGCGGCAACTCCCAGCCACGCCAACCGCACATTGAATAACACCAACTGCTGAGCCGTTTGCATGGCCGCAGAATACCCGGCGAGGCTCCATCTTATAAATCGATAATATATAAGAAATCATTGATACAATCAATGCCGGCCTCGAGGCTCGGGCACACCGACTGTCGGCCGAATGACAGGTGGCGAAACTTCCACTTGTCACCACTTACTTCTCAATTATCACTTAGCTGCGCCGCTGTGACCGAAACGGCACGCCCGTGAACTCACGAATTCAGCGGGCCTGGCCGCCGGAAGCTTGGCGGACGCGGGCGGTTAGCTCAGTGGTAGAGCATCTCGTTTACACCGAGGGGGTCGGGGGTTCGAAACCCTCACCGCCCAAATCCGAAACGGCGGGGTTCACACGGCATATTTGCGTGTGATAGGCTGTTGCCATCGATCGAGCCCTTTGGCGCTGCGACCCGTGACCTTCTGGGCGCCGTGGCGATTCGGGGATCGCACCCTCACCCTCCGAAATCGTAGAAAATCATGGTCGACTGGACGATTCGTCTTCACAACCTGGGCAAGCTTTACCCGATGCGCGGAGCTGCCACGGTGAATGGTAGCCTGCGCGACGACGCCACGGCCTGGTTAGGCAAAGTAGTGCGCCGGAAACCAGCCGAAGAAGGTCACGCGAGCCAAGACCAATCCTTCTGGGCATTACGCGATGTCTCATTGGAAGTGGCAAAGGGTGAGGTGCTCGGAATCGTAGGAAGAAATGGCGCAGGGAAGAGTACTCTTCTAAAGATCCTTGCGCGCATCACGCCGCCAACGAACGGCAAAATCGAATTTCGCGGACGTGTCGGAGCACTCCTTGAAATCGGCACCGGATTTCACCGCGAATTGAGCGGCCGCGAAAACGTTTTCCTGAACGGATCCATTCTTGGAATGCGTCGTAGCGAAGTTGCGGCGAAGCTCGACGAAATCCTCGCCTTCGCCGAGATCGAGAAGTTCGTCGACACACCGGTGAAATATTACAGCTCAGGCATGTATGTCCGCCTGGCCTTCGCAGTGGCAGCTCATCTCGATACCGACATCCTGTTAGTCGACGAAGTTCTTGCCGTCGGCGACGTGCGGTTTCAGAAAAAATGTCTCGGGAAAATGGAAAGCGCGGCTCGAGCAGAGGGCCGCACGGTGGTTTTCGTAAGCCACAACATGAATGCAGTGCAGCGTTTGTGCTCCCGGGGCCTCTTTTTGGAACAAGGCCGAGTAGCCTGCGTTGGCAGCAGCGGCGAAATTGTGACCGCCTACCTGTCGGCCTGCGGCCCGCAATCGGCCGGAGCGGACGTCTGGATAGAACTCGAGGACGCGAAACGATTCGGCAGCGGAGAAGTACAGTTTTCGTCGGTCCGGTATCGAAGCGATCTGGCCGCCACCGGTTTTCAGCCATACCCCGAAGGGCCTGTTCAATTGACAATGCTGTTAAAAACGCAGCGGCCGACATCAGTGGGAAGTGTAGCGGCAACATTTTACACCGCAGACGGCACGAAACTGGTGAATGCCGATACGATAGCGTTAGGCAGAGTCATTCGGCTGAACGGCGGAATGAGCGAAGTGCAACTCACCATCAAGCAACTTCATCTTAATCCCGGCAGTTTTATCCTTGGTCTCTACCTGGCCGATCCGCAGGGCGCCGTTTTCGATCACATCGAGTCGGCCTTTGAGATCAGCGTGGCCGACGTGGAACGCAACAAACTCGGCCAACGACCGGTCCAGGATGGAACTGTGTTTTGCGATTTCGAATTTGTAGAATTGCACCATCATGCTGATCGACGCGCACACGGTTGAACGGGACGCGCGTATTGAAGCGGATATTTGCATCGTCGGCACCGGACCGGCGGGCCTGACTCTGATTAAAGAACTGGCGGCTGAACCGGTCCGGGTCTGCGCTATCGAAAGCGGCGGCCGCGATCTTGAGCCTAACGCCCAGGCGCTTAACCAGGGGACAACGATCTCGCCGGATGGTTACCCCTCTCATCTACTAGCCGCCGCCCGGCGACGTCAGCTTGGTGGGACAGCGAATCTTTGGGATGACGAATTAAATGCCGGTGAAGGTGATGAGCTGGTCCGGTTAGTTCCTCTGGATGCCATCGATTTCGAGAAACGCGACTGGATCCCGCACAGCGGATGGCCTTTTGATAAATCGCATCTCAATTCGTTTTATGACCGCGCTCTGCGACTGGCCGGTGCCGGGTCTTTTGCCTACGACGTCGCCACTTGGAAGAGTAATCATTCTGAACTGCCCATTCCTGGTGTGCGACTCGGGACAGTCATGTCTCAGTTTGGATCGCGCACCATCTTCACCCGCGATCTGCCCAATGGCGCGGCGACTGCAGCAAATGTTTCCGTGTATTTGAACGCGACGGTGCTTGAAGTCGTAGTCAACGATGGCCGGGGCCAGCACGCGCGCATTGCCGCATCGCCAGACCGAGAATTTCAGATCGCAGCCAAGGTTTTCGTTCTCGCTGCGGGCGGGATTGAAAATGCGCGATTACTTCTGCTCTCCAACAGCGGGCAACCGGGTGGGCTCGGTAATCAGCACGACCTCGTTGGCAGATTTTTTATGGATCATCCCACGTTTCGCCTTGGCCTACTTTGCCCGGCTGACCAGAACCTCTTGCGCTCAGCGGGTCTTTACGATCACCACGTCGTCAAAGGCATCCCGGTGATGGGAAAACTTATTTTCCGTGAAGAAGTTATGCGGCGAGAACAGATGCTGAATATTTGCGCGACGATTACGCCGCGGGGGCGCAGTTATGAGTCACGTGCCGTTAAGATCATTAAACGCGCCGCGAAACTACAATCCGTCGCCGCGGCGAAGCTGCTCACAACGGAGTTTCGCTCAATTGCGGCGGGCTCGCTCGAGCTGCTACTTCACGGCTACGAGCGGCTGACAAATCAAAAGCCGCGTTACTTCGAGAACAAGGGAGGTTGGTCGCGGTCACAAAATCTTGAGCGAGATCATCGGAAATTCGAATTCAGCTGCTTGTCCGAACAGTCGCCCGATCCCGAGAACCGGGTGAGCCTGAGCGACGACGTCGATCCGTTGGGACAGCGCAAAGCGCAACTGCACTGGCGCTGGAATGACCTTGACCTTCGAAGTATCAGTCGAGCGCAGGAAATTCTGAAAGAAGAATTGGAGCGAGGCGGACTCGGGAAGTTTGAGACGCAACGATACCTCGACTGGGAACAGCGCCCAATGGTGGCGAGTCCTCACCATCTTCTCGGTACCACCCGAATGCATGTGAACCCACAGGAAGGCGTGGTTGACGCGAACTGCCGCATACATGGTATCCAAAACGTATATGTGGCTGGCAGTTCCGTCTTTCCAACAGGCGGGTTTGCGAACCCCACCTTAACAATCGTTGCCCTGGCATTACGCTTGGCTTACCATCTAAAGGAGCTGATGAGATCCCCCAGCTCACCCATCTCGAGTTCAACTAACGGCGCGAGCACAGCGTCAGAACCCGGAATCTGCGGGTGAAAATCTCATCAATCATATGCACCCGTAATCGGGCGAAATATCTCAGGCAGGCGATCCATAGTCTCACCGCGCAGGATTTACCGGTTGCTGACTACGAAATTATTGTGGTCGACAACGATTCGACCGACTCGACCAGGCAGATCGTTAACGAACTCGCCGGTACGACTCCCAATCTTCGTTATGTCTACGAAAAAAATCCGGGTCTCTCGAATGCGCGTAATCGGGGGATTCAGGAAGCGATCGCGCCGGTGGTGACTTTTTTGGACGACGATGCCCTTGCCGCCCCTTCGTGGTTAACGGCAATACTTAATACCTTCGATACACACCCACAGCCGGCCTGCGTCGGTGGACCAGTAGAACCGTGGTGGGAGATCCCGCGGCCTCAATGGTTTCCGGAGAGCTTCATTGGTTGCCACTCCCGTTATTACGGCGCGCGTGCCCGCTGGTACGACTATCCGGCTGAGCACCCGATCGGGTGCAACATGGCGTTTTTGAAGGAGCGCGTACTGGAGGTTGGCGGATTCAACGCCGCTCTCGAAAACTACAATGATGAAACTGAATTGATATCGCGGCTGGTCGCGATCGGCGGCAAACTGAAATATGAGCCGCTCGCGACCGTGCGGCACCTGTTAGGCAAGGAACGTCTCGGGCTTCGTTGGCAGATGAGACGACATTACCAGGAAGGAAAGTCACTGGCTTTGGCAGCGACCCTGAAACATCCGCTCCCGGTCGCGCGCCGAATTCCGGAACTCGGCACGAATCTGTTTTCGATCACGAAACGCACTGCGCGGCTGTTTGTCAGTTGGACCCCAATGCGTGAGCGAGTCCAAAAGTTGGCCCATTTATCCACCCTGATCGGCAAAACGGTATATCTCACCAAATCACTTCGTGAAAGATAACGGACCACGTTCTCCGATGCGACTCTTACTTCGGGAACATGGAATCCCGGGGGGAATTGAGACCGTCAATATCAAACTCGTCAAAGAGCTCACTGAACTGGTGGATCGCGTGGTATGGGTCATGCCGCATGCACGGTTGAAATATTTTCAGCAAATTCTGCCGCCGTCGGATCGGCTGATCTATGAACCGCAGTTTTGGTCACGGGAAACACCCCTCAAGCACAAGCTTACCAGCACAGAAGAGTTTGTTCATCAGAAGAGCCCGTCCCTGGATCCTGCATTCCAGAAATTCCGGCGGGCTTTGTTAGACCTGCGACTGAATTGGATTATCCGGCGCTACCAGCTCACCCACAGCTTTTGCACCTGGGTACATGTCGACGTCCCACGAATCGGTATTCCCACCGGCGTCATGATAATGGACGTCATGTGGAAACATTTTCCGGATTGCTTCGGCCCAAACAGCCAGGAGTTCGTCGATCGACGGTTTTGTGACTGGCTCAAAATGTCGGCGGCCCTTTTCCCGGTGTCGGAAGCGACAGCACGGGAGATTCAACGCTTTTATCCGCGCTACCCTGCCCCGATTCACGTGGTCCCACACGGCGCAGGGGACCAGCAGCATAACGGCGCGGCGTCTACAACCCACGGGAACGGCGCGGTGGATCGGGCCATCTTTTATTACCCGGCGCGGGCCGGGATCAACAAAGATCATCTAACCCTGTTCAAAGCGTGCGAGCAGCTATTTGCCGAAGGCCACGATTTTGACGTGATCCTGACCGGCGATCAGACTGAGCGGTTCGCCTGCCCCAGTCCGTGGAATAACGATAATGGAATTGAAACCTGCCGCATGTTTCTGCAGGAGAAACAAAGTCTTTTCCGAGGCCGGATTAAATCGCGTGGGTATTGCGCCCGGCCTGAGGTCGATGCGTTATACAAGGCTTGCACAGCGGTCGTTTTGCCATCGGCGTTCGAAGGATTTGGGCTGCCTCTCGTTGAAGCGCTCGAAAAGGGCGTGGAAATCATATGCTCTGACATCGCTCCGTATTGCGAGCAGCTGTCGAGATACGGTTGTAGGGATGAGGTGCGGGTGTTTGCGAAAGGCGATTCCGCCGCTTTGGCGGAGGCGATGCAGCAAATTCTCGTCGCTTCGCGCGACCCGGCGTGGCGGAGACGTTCACGCTCGATTCGGTTCCAGAGTTGGACCTGGAGTGATGCCGCGGCTGCCTACGTCGCGTCGCTGTCAGCCTTAACTCCGGCGCATCGCAACGCGCGGTGTTCGCGCAGCGACGCGAAGCAAGACGCCAATTGCCTGGCAACCTAGCATCGTTACTGCCCCGTTAGCCCGACATGAATGGTCATCGCGTTCGGATGCCGGCGGATGCCAACCGGAGCGATGCATTACGCCGAAGTATTCGATTCGAATCACCCACCAGCCTTCCTGCCTGTTGTTGTACGGCGTCTATGTCAGACGCCATTCAATAGCTGCCGTCTGACGGAGACGGCCCACAATTTCCGCGGCAATCTTGCTGCGTTCTTTGGCCGTCTCGATGGAAATCAAGAGATCTCTTACTCACCTCGCCGTTAGCTCCATCCCACGTGATCGCCTGTGCGCTGCTAGTCATCCCTTAATTACGCGCACATTGTGCGGCAATGGCACGTGCTCTCCGGCCGGGATCCACGCTTCAAGAACTTTGACGTTTTCGTCAGGAAACTTTTCCAGCAAGCGAAGATTCGGAACCTCCTTGAAAAAATCCGCTCGCATTAGCTTGCCGTAGTGGGTCCACCAGGAAACGGCTTCCGGTGGCCCACCCGAGAAATCTTCGGCCACGATTAGAACGCGGGCGGGACCATTGATATACGTGGCTCTGAAGTCTTTTAGGCGGGTGATGCGCGAGCCGTCTACGCTCGGCTCCCCATAAAACCACTCCTCGTGATTTGTCACCACCACGGTATCGGGTTTGTGTTTGATCTGTTCGAGGGCGTAGGCGCGGGCGGCCGAAAACTCGTAGGTCAGCTTCATAGAAGGCCAATGATTAAAGTGAGTTGTCCCCATTAACCTGGCATGTTTTTCCGCGCTGATCGGGCCTGGCACCAGGAGCAGCAGCAGCCACCTCGCGGTAATCAATACAAAGCCGATCGAGTAGGCTTCACCAATCCGATGCAGAAGCTTTGATGAATTAGTTTCCTGTTCATGGCTCGGGACCGCGAACGCGTATCCGATAAATATGCCTAACGGAAGCAGCGGGATATAATACTTGGAATCTGTAACGAACAAATAATCTGATATACCTGTCCAGGCCCACAGGCAGAACGGAAGGATGGCGAAGAAGCCCGTGGCCACCAATCGAAGGTCCCCCGCACCAGAGAGAAGAGAGCGATAGCCCAGTTTTGAGGCAATCAGTTTCGGCAGAAGCGCAAATCCTCCGAGAGTGGCTGCCGCCAGAAGGAGGTTGTTAGGCAAGGTAAGGCACTTCAGCAGAGGGCGCGGCATCCACCAGGCGATTGCGACGTTGGCGGAACTCAGCAGGTTCAGGCCCTCCCAAAGACGCTGTATTACGACCGGAATTCCTCCCGCCAGAGTAATGCTGCCGGCGACCGATTCAGTCTCCGAAAGGAAGTGATTAATATAAATTTGGACCCCAACAAATGGGAGCACGCCAAGCGCAAACCAACCCGTTCGGCTCCCGAGCGTTCGGGAACTCGTTTTCGAGTGAACAAGAATCATCACAACCGCGTAGAGCGCAAGGAACACTGCCGCGTAGTTCATCAGGATCGTGAAACCGCAGAGCACACCCGTGATCGAAACAGTTCGCGGTGAGGAGCTGGTGCCGTTAGCCCCTTTCATCTCCCACCGTACGACCCACGGAATTGCCGCCCACAGAAAAATCTCAGTGCCTTGCCAGGGAGGCGTGCACATCAGTGGAAGTGCGAAACCGATCGCATAACCGACGAGGCGCCAGAACATGCTGCGTTTCAAACCCTCGCCGACGAAACAAAAGCCGAGTTCGGCCCATGCCCACCATCCCAGAATCGTGGCGACTGAACCGCACGTTTTCACGATCGCAGCGACGCTAAACCCCATTGCCATCAGCGCGGCGGCACACAGTGAATAACCTGCCGGGAAGTGCGCCATGGTTAGCAGCCTGGCCCGGCCGGCAAGATCGCCTTCCACCGCCCAGGCGTAAATCGAGAGGCCTTTACCGGCGAGAAGATGTTGGGCTGCCTGGATCTGGGAGGGAAAATCGAACGCGATGTCGGTCGCGTTCAACAATCTGGCGATGGTAGTTACCGTTGCCGAAAAAAGGCAAAGCCAGATCACCAGCAGTCTGTTCCTGCATAGCATCACCTCTCCCGATCCTGCGACAAATCGGCAGCGTTGTAACCAGCGACTTTCTACTTCTGACCTGTCGCTCGCACTTATGACTTATCACTTCTGCCACGGGCGGTGAGCTCAGCGGTAGAGCATCTCGTTTCGACCGAGGGGGTCGGGGCTTCGAAACCCTCACCGCCCACTCTTCAAAGGTCAGACCTGTCCCGGGCCGTTTGAACGCCTCGTCAGCCGTTTGCCGACAGCTCCGGCTGACCAAGCGAAACCGCTAATTAACGTCAATCAACACTAATAACGCCGACCCAGAACCGAGAGATTCCCTTCTTTTCGTCTTCCATTCGCGTCTATTCGTGTTTACTCGGGGCTACTTCGATCAATGTTCTTTTGCTAACAGCTCTAGAGCGGCCGGGAAGATCAGCTTCTCCCATTCCGAATATTCCTTGGCGGACGGATGCAGACCGTCAGTTGCCACTAACGATGGATCATTCTGCACCTTCTTGCTCAACTCGAAGATATCTACGATTCGTAGATCACGTTTCTTCGCTTCTTCGCTGATGATATTGTTAAACGATTTGATGCCTTCCGAAATATTTCGGCCATGAGCGTAACGTCCGCCGGTCGGGGTCACGCCGAAATCGGGAACGGTCACAATCAGTAATCGTTTTTTGTCCGGTAACAACGCGAGCATGCGTTCTACCAGTGTGACAAATCGCTGCCGAAATGTTTGGTCGTCTACTTGTTGGACCCAGTCGTTCACGCCGATCAGCAACGTCGCGAACGTGGGTTTTGATTCGGTGAAGATCGGCAACTCGCGATCGATGGCGTTCTGAGTGGTCCACCCGGTGCGTGAGGGGTTCGCAATCAGCTCGATGTTCACGCCCCTCTCCTTCAAATGCCTGGTCAGGATATTCGGCCAGGCTTCCTCCGGCTTCGCTCCTTCTCCGATGGTGTACGAATCGCCAATCGCGACGTAACGAATAAAGCCGCTGTTCCCCTGTTCTTCCTTCGCCGCCGCAATCGGCAAACACAGGAATGAGGGTGCGAGTGCGAGAACTGCCGCAATTGTTTTTCGTGTCATTCGGATTTTGCGCCTTTAACTGCGGTTAGTTCACCGGTTCGCTGCGCGA
>JBJMXE010000035.1:0-11704 GCA_045809745.1 Chthoniobacterales bacterium
GTCCGTCCACTTTCCAGTCTTTGCGCTGCGCATCCGAAGTAAGGATGAACGCACCTTTTTTTGTTCCAACTAATATTCGTACTCCGCTCATAATTCGTTCTTTGAATGCTGGACTCTCAACAATCAAGTCTCAACCATCAACTTCCTAGCAGTAGCGCGGATCGCAGTCATCAACACGGATTTTTGTTCACGTTTCACGGGGCGTCGTGGTAGCGGCGGTTGACTGAACCGCCTCTCCCAACGAACTACCGAATGAATAGCTGCGGGGTCGGCTCGTCGAACAGTGCAAAGGAGTTAAACATGAACAAAATAATATTAACTTTCGCACTAGGCATGATTTTAACGGCCGCACCGGCGTTCGCTTACGAGTCTCGCCACGAAGAATCCCGCGCCGATTATTCCGACCGCGGCCGCAATTCTCTCGACCGTCATGTCAATCATCTCAATCGCATGTTGCAGCACGTGCGGTGGCAGGTTCGCCAGTACCGGGCGGATTGGAGAGCTCGCCGCGATGTGGATCAGATCTCCCGGGAAACCGACCGCCTCAATCACCGCTTTCGCAGCGGCGATTACAACAGAGGCCGGTTACGTGCCGAAATAGATCGTTTGCACGATCGGCTGCATGCTATTGAGGAACGGCTGCATGTCCGTTCCCGCGATATTTATCGCTGGGACTAACCTGTCGGCGTTGTGCTCTGCGAACAAGGGCGGCCGCGCCACGAACGAGTCGTGTAAGCGAACGACGGCCGCCCCGATTTAGGGCGATCCGAGCGTCGACTATCTGGCAATGCAGACGTTCTTGGGCTCGGTGAAGAATCGGAGAGCTTCCTCGCCACCCTCACGGCCGACGCCGCTTTGCTTCATTCCGCCAAACGGGACTCGCAGATCCCGCAACAGCCAGCAGTTTATCCAAACCGTGCCGGTATGGATCTGTTCCGCGACGCGATGCGCCCGGCTCAGGTTCTGCGTCCAAACCGTTGATGCCAAGCCATAGTCGCAGTCGTTAGCGTAGCCGACGACTTCTTCTTCGCTATCGAATGGAGTGACGGTGACGACCGGGCCAAAGATTTCTTCCCGATTTGTTCGACATCCGACCGGAAGGCCAGTGATTACCGTCGGCTTCAAAAAATAACCCTCGGTGCAACGCTCGTTGATCTTGTCGGGAGCGGAGCCGCCAGCGATGACCTTTCCACCTTCCTTTTGAGCGAGCTCTATATAGAACCTCACTTTATCGAGCTGCATTTTCGAGACGATCGCGCCCTGCTCGGTTGTTTCGTCCAACGGGTCGCCCATCCGAAGCGCTGAGGTCTTCTCTACAAATCGACGGAGAAACTGGTCATAGGCGGACCGCTCAACAAATACCCGTGATCCGCATAAACAAATCTGGCCCTGGTTCGCGAAAGACGACCGAACGCTGCCGGAGATCGCCGCATCCAGATCAGCGTCCGCGAAAATGATGTTGGGATTCTTTCCGCCGAGTTCGAGCGACACCTTTTTGAACATCGGCGCACAGGCTTCCGCAACCTTGCGTCCCGTTATTGTTCCGCCGGTAAATGAAATCGTGTTGATCTTCGGATGCGACGTGATCGGTGCGCCAACCTTCGGGCCGGTCCCGTGAACGACGTTCAGCACACCGTTAGGCAGGCCGGCTTCGCGACAGATTTCGCAGAGCATGTAAGCCGTCATCGGCGTGAGCTCGCTTGGCTTTGCTACCGCAGTATTCCCAACCGCCAACGCCGGCGCGATTTTCCAGCTCAAAAGATATAACGGCAGATTCCAGGGCGAAATTAACCCGGCGATGCCCCGCGGTTGACGCAATGTGTAGTTAAACGCGATCTGATCGGTGATGTGCGCCTCCGATTCGGTGTGCAGGATGGCGGTCGCGAAAAATCGAAAGTTGCTGGCGGCGCGTGGTATATCCAGCGTTCGCGCGAGAGTGAGTGGCTTACCAGTATCGACCGACTCGGCCCGCGCCAGTTTTTCTAAGTCCCGTTCGATCAAGTCGGCGATCCGAAGCAGGAGTTGCGACCGTTCGGCGGCAGTGGATCGAGCCCAGGCCGAGAACGCCCTCTCCGCCGCAGCAACCGCTAATTCCACGTCACGGCCGTCGCTGTCCGGAACCTGCGAATAAGGTTTTCCGGTCGCGGGCTCAATATTATCCAGGTATTCCGCGCCCGTTGGCTGGATGAATTCGCCGCCGATGAAATTGCGGATTTGGAACAGCTCGGTCTGCACGGTGGCTAGTGGACTACAAACATACAATAGACGCTGGCCGCGGCGAGCGCCTGTTTCTTATGATGTCCTCTGGCACAAGCACGGCTACAACCATGGCCAGGAGGTGATACAATGAACTGCATGAAAATATTTTTATTGGTGGCAGTGACCGGCGTCGGTGTTCTGATCGCGGGTTGCGAGACAACCGCCTCGTCCGGGTCCGGCGGGAATCAGGAGGCAAAGCGTCGTGCGGCCATCGAACGGCAACGACAGCGTGAACCGGTAGACGAAGCGCATGCCAATCTCTGGAATGCGCACGACGATATGCTCGACCGCGATAGCAACCCGTTACGTGCTTACTGACATTTGCGAAAAAGCCAGCGGTCGCGGCGGGTGGCGTGCTGTCGTAGCGTGCGAGCCGTGAAGCTGTTGTCCGTTAATGTCGGCGGACCGCGGGAGGTGAAGTGGCAGGGCCGGAGCGTCCGAACGTCAATTTTCAAAGCTGCGGTGGACGGGCCGGTTCATGTCGCAAAGCTCAACTTGGACGGCGATGAGCAATCGGACCTGGCAGTTCACGGGGGCGTCGACAAAGCGGTCTATCTTTATCCGTCGGAGCATTACCCGTTTTGGCGGGAACGATTTCCCAATCTTCAACTAGGCTGGGCCGCCCTCGGAGAAAATCTCACGACTGAAGGGATCCTGGAACAGACGACTAACATTGGCGACCGATTCGGTATTGGAACTGCCGAGTTCGTTGTGACCCAGCCTCGTATGCCCTGCTACAAACTGGGGATCCGGTTTGGCGATGCCAGTGCGATCAAAATGCTCCTGCAAAGCGGCCGAACCGGGTTCTACTTTTCGGTATCGAAGGAAGGGACAATTACCGCAGGGGATCCGATCCGGCTGCTCGAACAAGATAATCGTCATGTTTCGGTAACCGACATCGTGGAACTTTATTCCGGTGCCACTCGCAACACGGACCTGTTGGCATTAGCCACCGAGCTGCCGTCCCTTCCGTTGAGCTGGCGCGACTATTTCCGCAGGCACCTCACGGGTTAATTTATATTCGATCACCATCTGAATCATCGGCAAGTCGTAGTTTTGGCAGAACTTAGGCATCGCCACGGCTGAAAGCAGTCGGCAGAATCGTCATGTTCCTCAGCTTTGGTAAACCCGAAGCTGTGTTCAATGTAACGAAGCATACACAGGCTTAACGCGGACGAGTTTTGGCGCGTGCGACGCCCATTCGTCATCTGCGCGGCCGCATCACTGGCCGCATTCAAACATCGACGACAAATCCCGGATCGAGCAATGAAGTGAATTCTTTGCCTTATCAACAATCTATCGATGCGACCATCGGCGCGCTGGGTTCCGACGTCCGGCGAGGCCTAACTGACGCGGAAGCGCGGGTGCGACTGGAGCGCGACGGCCGAAATGAACTTGCCGCGGAAAAACCGATTCCGGCATGGCGGAAATTTGTCGGGCAGTTCACGGATACGCTGGTCGTCTTGCTGCTGATTGCGACGGTGATTTCCGCGGCGCTGTGGCTGTTTCAGCGCGAAGAAGCTTTGCCATACGAGGCCCTGGCGATCCTTGCCGTTGTGTTGCTCAACGCCGTGCTCGGATATTTGCAGGAAACGCGAGCTGAATCTGCTGTTGCGGCGTTGCGAAAAATGTCGGCGGCGCACGCCAATGTGATGCGCGCCAGCGAACGGCGCAGCATTCCGGCTGCGGAAGTCGTGGCCGGCGACATTCTGCTGATCGACGAGGGGGATACGATTGCCGCGGATGCGCGGCTGATCCATTCCGTCGCGTTACAGACAGCGGAGGCGCCGCTGACCGGAGAGAGCATGCCGGTATCGAAAGACACTGCTGCGCTGAATGGAGAAGCAGGAATCGGCGACCGACACAATATGGTGTTCAGCGGCACCGCAGCCACTTACGGGCACGGCCGCGCGGTGGTTACCGCCACCGGAATGCGCACCGAGATGGGACGGATCGCCGGGATGCTTAAGGAAGCCCCGGCTGAGACGACGCCATTGCAGAAGCAACTCGACCGGGTCGGCAAAACGTTAGGCGCGGTTGTCGTCGCAATCGCGGTCGTGATGATCGCCACCATCATTCTGGCCGAACACGTGCACGGCTTTTCCGCGCTGTTTGATGTTCTGATTCTGGGCGTCGCACTGGCGGTTGCAGCAGTGCCGGAAGGTTTGCCCGCTGTCGTTACCGCGGTTCTCGCGCTCGGGGTGCAACGAATGGCGAAGCGAAATGCAATCGTCCGACATCTTGCTGCCGTCGAAACGCTTGGTTCCGCGAACGTAATCGCTTCGGACAAAACCGGCACGCTCACCAAGAATGAGATGACGGTACGCGCGGTGGTGACGACGAGCGGCCGGTTCAATTTCACTGGTACTGGTTACACGCCGGAAGGCGAGGTGCAGGTCCGGGATGGCGAGCCTTTAAGCGGCTTGCTCCGTGATGAATTGGAGCGAGCGCTTACGGTGGCGGACCGGGCCAATAACGCGGTGCTGCAAAAACATAATGCCCACTGGACCGTGCAGGGTGATCCGACCGAAGGCGCGCTCCTGGTCGCCGCGCGCAAGGCGGGCCTTAGCAATGAGCTGCTCGACGCGCGGTTTCAACGAATCGGAGAGGTTCCATTCTCGTCCGAACGCAAGTTGATGAGCACCGTTCATACCGATGCTGATCGCGAGGAAAGGCTATTCGTTTTTACCAAAGGTGCGCCCGACGTTCTGCTAGCGCGGTGCTCGCAGGAACTCATTGGCGCGCACCCACGGCCCCTAACCGATGAACGCAGGCTGGCGATCACAATCGCGAACGAAGAACTTGCAAGTGAAGCACTGCGCACGCTGGGGGTCGCAGCACGCATCCTTCCAGGACCTGCGCTGCCTCTGGAAGAGCCTGACGAAGAACTGGAACAGGAGCTGATTTTCATTGGCTTGATTGGGATGATTGATCCGCCCCGGCCGGAGGTGAAGGAGGCGGTGACGAATGCGAGGCGCGCCGGAATTCGGTCGATCATGATCACCGGGGATCATCCCAAAACGGCGGTGATTATTGCCCAGGAGTTAGACATTGCGGTAGACGAACGCGTGATCATGGGCGCCGAACTGATGAAGATGACCGATGATGAGCTGGCGCGGACGGTAGGGGACGTTTCGGTGTACGCCCGCGTGAATCCCGAACACAAGCTGCGCATCGTTAAAGCCCTGCAAAACGCCGGCGCAATCGTGGCCATGACCGGAGACGGTGTAAACGACGCGCCGGCTCTCAAAACCGCCGACATCGGCGTCGCGATGGGCATCACCGGCACAGACGTTTCGAAGGAGGCGGCCGACGTTGTCCTAACCGACGACAACTTTGCCACCATTGTCGCTGCCGTCGAAGAAGGTCGCGCAATCTTCTCCAACATCCGGAAGTTCCTGCGTTACCTGCTTTCCTCGAACATCGGGGAGGTGATGACGATGTTCTTCGGAGTGGTGTTCGCGTCCATAATCGGTCTGAACGGCGATGCCGGGCCGGTCGTCCTGCCGCTGCTGGCCACGCAAATTCTATGGATCAATCTTCTCACCGACGGAGCGCCGGCTCTGGCTCTTGGCGTGGATCCGCCGGTATCAGGTCAAATGCTGCGGCCGCCACGTCCGCGCGAGGAAGGTGTGATCACTCGTAACATGTGGTTCGGCATCTTCTTCGTCGGCGCGATCATGGCAGTAGGAACGCTGTTCGTCCTCGACGCTTCGCTACCGAAAGGGTTCGTCCCCGGTTCCGGCAACATGCGTTACGCGCAAACAATGGCCTTCACCACGCTCGTCCTGTTCCAACTGTTCAACGTGTTCAACGCTCGTTCGGACGAACGAAGCGCGTTTCAAGGTTTGTTTCGTAACCCATGGCTCTGGACCGCCGTTGGCCTGTCCGTCGTTCTTCACATCGCAGTGATTTACGTTCCGTTTTTGCAAAAAGCTTTCTCGACTACTAGTCTGAGCTTATCTGACTGGCTGCGCTGCATCGGCGTCGCCAGTTCGGTTTTGTGGCTGCGCGAGCTGAGCAAACTGATCACCCGCGCAAGGCGGCGCCGGCACGCGTAAAGTCGGATCGCGAGAAGCGTCCGCGACAGCCGCGTCCGCCGGCGCACGCGATGTTTACATGGCATGTTCCCGATCAGAGATTCCATTCCGAGCCGCTCCCCGCCGATTGCGACTCGACTGATCGTTCTGGTAAACGTTGTCGCCTTTGTCTTCGAGCTGACGCTTCCGCCTGAATCACTGCAGCAGGTCATTTATTTGTTCGGTGTTGTACCCGCTCGATTCACGCATCCTGACTGGGCGGCATCGGTCGGCTTTCCGATGGGAACTCATTGGCCGCTTTTGACGCACCAATTTCTTCACGGCGGCTGGCTGCACATCATCAGCAACATGTGGGCGCTGTGGATCTTCGGAGACAATGTAGAAGACCGGATGGGTTCAATCCGGTTTCTGATTTTCTACCTCGTCTGCGGAACAGTTGCGGGGCTTGCTCACGTCTACATCAACGCCGAGTCAGTTGTTCCTTCGGTTGGTGCGTCGGGAGCTATCGCTGGAGTGCTTGGCGCCTATCTCCTCTTTTTCCCGACCGCCCGTCTGCTAATTCTGTTTCCAATTTTCATCTTCCCCTTTTTCTTCGAAGTTCCAGCGGTCCTATATCTGGTAATCTGGTTTCTGACGCAGTTGTTCAGCGGCACGGCAGGTCTGGCCGGATCTGGTAGCGTCGCGAACATTGCGTGGTGGGCGCACATCGGCGGATTCATTTGCGGGATGGTGTTGTGCCGCGCATTCGCCCGTAGAAGGCCACCCAGCTTCGAATCAGAAGAAGGGGAGACGGAGCCGATGCTGCAAATGAGGCGGCGCTAGTTTTCCCCTTGATAACCGAGAGGAAGCCGGTAAGCGCCCGCCAATCGCGCGTCGAAAGTGCAGCCGATGGAAGCGCTCAGACGAGATTAGTTTCTCCTCATCGTCGGGGCTATTTCGTCTTTTTCGGGATCGTGATTACGACCTCGTGTTCTTTGCGTTCTACCTTCATGTCCTTGGTGCGAGCCGGTCCGGGCAGACTAACGAGTTGTTGGTATTCCCCAAATTCGCTCATCAGTGTTTCGCTGTTGTTTGAATCGTTTTTCTGCTGGTTTGATTGGGACGCGGTCACCCGCAGCATGTTGTTGGACTCGGCCGTCACTTTGACGTTGTTAATCGCGGCGCTGGGAAGGAAGGCGTGAATCTCATAGTGATCACCTTTGTCCCGGACATCGAGGGTGGACGCGAACCCGGGTTCGCTGCGCATCGAGAGTAGATTAGGGTTTGATCCGAACTCTGACATCGCTCGCGAAAAGAACTGGTTCATTTCAGTTTGCATTCTTTGCATGTCCGCCATCGGATCCCACGGTCCGAGAGTGCCGAACGGCGACGTAGCCGGGCTGGCCGATGCCGTCAGGTGTGGCGACAACGACGGGCTAACCGTTGGTGACGAAACAGGCGTGGGCGTCGGACTGGTTTGCCCATTCGCAATGCTGACGGTCGCGATCAGCATCACCAGGATAGATACAGGTGCGGTCTTCTTCATGTTCATGTGTTTTAACGACAGAGCTGAATTCCGCTTCGTTCAAGCAGGGCTCACCGCGCAAAATTGCTTCCATAAGCGATTAGTTTTCGGGAATTCCCTCAGAACTCGGAGCCGCCCTTAGCCGCCAGTGAGAGAAAATAGTAACCAATGGCCATCACCGGCTCTTATTTCGCCGAATGCGAGCCAGCGACAGATTGAACACACATCAATGACAGCATCTGTGATTGAGCGCGACGCGCAGTCGTCTGAACCGCGCGCCGACACCGTGGACGACGGGGTTTCCATCTCAAGCTGGAAGCATCGTGCGCCAATTATCATGCTCGCCGGCCTTGGTTTCTGTATCGCCAGCTATTTGGCCGCATATCAGATGCACCTCATTCGCAAGGTCTGGGACCCGGTATTTGGGCACGGCAGCGAAATCGTGCTGCGTTCGTTTCTTTCCAGGCTGCTTCCGTTGCCGGACGCAGCTCTCGGTGCGCTGGGCTATGCTGCGGAAGCAATCGCAGCCGTGATCGGCGGCACCAGCCGGTGGCGGACTCATTCATGGTTCGTTTGTGTCTACGGCGGGCTGGTTCTTTGTCTCGCGATCGTGGCGGTCGCGCTCTCCGCCATTCAGGTTTTCGTGCTTCACAGCGGGTGCACGCTTTGCCTCTGCTCGGCGGCGTTATCGCTCATCATCGCCTCGCTGGCATCCCGGGAAGTCGTTGCCGCCTGGCGAAACATTACCCATCGCACAAACAGTTTATGAAAAACGGAAGTCATCGAAAAGTAGTTGTCGTCACTGGCGCGTCAGCCGGTGTCGGTCGCGCGGTTGTACGCAAGTTCGCCGCTGAAGGCGCACAAATCGGTTTATTGGCTCGTGGCCGGGCCGGTCTTGAAGGAGCCCGCCGGGACGTGCAACGGTTAGGCGGAGAAGCAGTCGTGCTGCCGACAGATGTGGCTGACGCTCCTGCGGTTGAAGCCGCGGCCGCGGAGGTGGAACAGAAGTTCGGCCCAATCGACGTCTGGGTGAACAACGCAATGTGCTCGGTGTTTTCGCCGGTGAAGGAGATGACGCCGGAGGAATACAAGCGGGTCACCGAAGTGACTTATCTGGGCTTTGTCTATGGGACATTGGCTGCTCTGAAACGCATGCTTCCGCGGGATCGCGGTGTGATTGTGCAGGTTGGGTCCGCGCTCGCTTATCGGGGAATTCCGTTGCAGTCCGCCTACTGCGCTGCCAAACACGCAATCCAGGGCTTTTGTGATTCGCTGCGCTGTGAATTGTTGCATGACGGAAGCAAAGTCCGCGTCGTCATGGTGCAAATGCCGGCCATGAATACGCCGCAGTTCGATTGGGTAAAAAGTCGCCTCGCCCGGAAAGCGCAGCCGGTGCCGCCGATCTTTCAGCCGGACATTGCCGCCGACGCGGTTTTCTACGCTGCCAATAACAAACGCCGGGAAGTTTATGTCGGAACTCCGACGGTTGAGGCAATCGTCGGCAATAAGATTGCACCGGCGCTCCTGGATCGGTATCTCGCCGCCACCTGTGTCGATGCCCAGCAGACTAACGAGCGGGAGGATCCGGATCGGCCCGACAATTTGTGGGAACCAGTTGATGATGAGCGAGATCACGGGGCGCACGGTCGTTTCGAAGACCGCGCGCGTGATTTCAGCGCCCAGCTTTGGCTCAACAAAAACCGGAAGTGGGTCGGAGTCGGACTGATCAGTGTGTTCGGTCTGGCCTGCGCTGGTTGGTGGCAACAGCGGCGCTGAGTCGAGTATGCTGCGTGGCGTCGCTGTCATCGGCCCATCGTCCGCAGGTGACACGGAAGCTGAGACAGCGTCGCGAACGCGGCCGCCGCCGCCGCCACTTGTGCAGTGGAGCGAGCTTGTGTTTTGTAGCGATGAAATGGAAACGCGGCACCGTCTGGAATCCGCTCAGCGCGCTCTGCGTGAGGGTGAAGTCACGTTCGCCGCTTTGGCCAAGGTGGCCCCGGTTGGGATCATGCGGTTCGATCCCAAAGGCCGCTGCAATTATGTGAATGATCGCTGGATCGCAATCACTGGCCTAACGATCGAGAGAGCGATTGGCGACGGATGGCAGACGGCTATTCACCCGGAGGATCTTCCTGAGGTGGTGAAAGGTTGGGCCGACCTGAGATTACAGGAGGACATCTTTCGACAGGAATATCGTATCTGCAGCCCGGATGGCGATGTGCGGTGGGTGTTGGCCGAAGGAGTACCGCTGCGGAGCTACTCCGGGCAATTGCTCGGTTTCATACGGGCAGTGACGGACGTCACAGTCCATCACCGGATGGAGGCGGAGTTGAGTGCCGTCCGCGCGGACCTGGAACGGCGCGTCGAACAACGTACTGCCGAGCTCCATGCCGAAATCCGCGAGCGTCAAAAGCTCGAAACCAAGGTTCTGGAAATCAGGGATGCGGAGCAGCGACGGTTCAGTGAGGATCTTCACGATGGCCTGGGCCAATATCTGACTGGAATTTTATTTCGTGCGCTGGCGCTCCAGCGCGATTTGCAGGGGGCGAAGTCCGCTCATGCTGCCGAGGCGGCCAAGATAGCTGAGCTGGTTAACGAGACGATCGGCCAGGCCCACGATCTCGCTCGCGGGGTCCATCCGGTGCCGGTCGGTCCCACGGGCCTGATCATGGCCCTCCAGGATCTCATCGAAAGGCTGTGCGATCCGAACGTGGCGAATTGCACGTTTGTTTGTGACGACGCGATTCGGATCCATCAGCCGACCATTGCGACTCATCTGTTCCGCATCGGGCAGGAAGCCGTTACCAACGCGCTGAAATACTCGAAGGCAACGAGAATCACAGTCACTTTGCGAAGACATGATGACGCAGTTGGTGAGCTGGTCATCGAAGATGACGGGATCGGTTTTCGAAAGGAAATGGCGGGCACGGGCGGCAACGGTCTCAGCATCATGAAACATCGGGCCCGTTTGGTTAACGGTTCGCTGGAGCTGCGCACCGCTCCGGGCGCCGGGACGTCAATCAGATGTGAATTCCCTTTAGAGGAACCCGAACATCATGAACAAGCCTAACCGGTTGCGTGTTCTTTTGGTTGACGATCACGCCGTAGTCCGTGATGGCCTTGCTCAATTACTTCAAGGGGAGAAAGATCTGAGCGTTTGCGGTGAGGCAGCAAGCGCGGAGGAAGCGGTCGATTCAGCCGTCCGCCTTCAGCCGAACCTCGCAATTGTGGACATCAGTCTTGGTGGCGTGAACGGGATGGAACTCATCAAGAACCTTCAAGCGATTGATCCGAAGCTACCGATCCTCGTTTTATCGATGCATGACGAAATGCATTATGCGGAACGGGCTCTCCGCGCCGGCGCCAAGGGTTATATTATGAAACGGGCCGCCCGTGACCGGCTTTTGGAGGCGATTCGCACGGTGGCTCGGGGCGAGATGTTCGTCAGTGACGCGATTAACAAAAGCATGATTCATCGGTATCTGCATGGATCTGAAGGAGAACATGTTTCGCCGATCAGCCTCCTGGCCGATCGCGAACTGGAAGTGCTCACCTTAATCGGACGCGGCCTCAGTTCGAAGGATATCGCCGATCGGCTGCACCTTAGCCAAAAAACGGTCGATAGTCATCGCACTCATCTGAAGGAGAAATTGAATCTGCAGGGTGCGCCTGAATTAGTGAAGTTCGCTTTTGAATGGGTGATGTCGCAGGAGGTGTGATGCTCACCGCCAGCCGCGGCTCATGTAATCGGTCATGGCGAGAACGAACAGGATGCCGAGCCAGAAAATTCCTGCGCCGGCGCAGATCCACACCACGGGCTTGCTGTAGCGGAGATGCATGAAGAACAGCGCAATCAGGGCCGCTTTAGTCGCTGCGACTACCATCGCTGCGATGGTGTTGA
>JBJMXE010000036.1:0-24607 GCA_045809745.1 Chthoniobacterales bacterium
AATACAATCAGCTCCTGCGCATTGAGGAAGAACTGGGTAACGACGCGATTTACGGCGGCAAAATGCGATGACTCGTTCGGCGCTGTCGCTAGGCACTCCATTCACCTCTGACTATTCAGCTCTCACGATTCACCTCTCACTATTCACTATTCAGTCCTCAGCATTCACTATTCACCATGCTTCCCGCGCCTTCCTCCCAGGCCGTTCATCCGACCTAAGTCCTATTCACTTTGTGGCGCGCTTCGCCTGACATCTTGATGACATGATTAGATCGGTATTAACGGCTTCGGTCGCATCGGGCGTCTCGTCTTCCGTGCCATCTGCGACCAGGGACTTCTCGGCAAAGAAATCGAAGTGGTGGCAGTGAACGATCTCGTTCCCGCCGACAACCTCGCTTATCTCCTCAAGTACGACTCCATTCAGGGAGGATTCAAGAAGGAGGTAAGTAGCGGTAAATCAACTTCTGCATCGGCAGACGATGATTTGCTGATCGTTGATGGCCACAAAATCAAGTGCCTGGCCGTGAAAGAGGGTCCGGCCGCCATGCCGTGGAAGGAGCTCGGCGCGGATATCATCATCGAATCCACCGGTCTCTTTACCGAAGCCGCCAAAGCCAAAGGCCACATCGATGCCGGCGCTAAAAAGGTGATCATCTCCGCGCCGGGCAAGAACGACGACATTACCATCGTCATGGGAGTGAACCACGAGAAATACGACGCGGCCAAGCATCACATTATCTCGAACGCGAGTTGCACTACGAACTGCCTGGCGCCGGTCGTTCATGTCCTGTTGAAGGAAGGGTTCGGCATTGAAGAAGGACTAATGACGACAGTCCACAGCTACACCGCTACCCAAAAAACCGTGGATGGACCGTCACGCAAAGATTGGAAAGGCGGACGCAGCGCCGCGCTTAACATCATTCCCTCCACCACCGGCGCAGCCAAGGCGGTGGGGCTCGCCATTCCGGAAGTACAGGGAAAGCTGACTGGGATGGCCTTTCGCGTTCCGACTCCGACCGTGAGTGTGGTCGATCTGACCGTTCGCACCGCCAAAGAAACGTCTTACCAGGAAATTTGCGCGGCGATGAAGAAAGCCAGCGAGACCTACCTGAAAAACATCCTCGGCTACACGGACGACGAAGTTGTCTCGAGCGATTTCATCCACGACGCGCGCTCAAGCATCTTCGACGCGGGCTCGGGCATCGGTTTGAACAAACGCTTCTTCAAATTGATTAGCTGGTACGACAACGAGTGGGATTACAGCAACCGGTGCGTGGAACTTGCACTCTACGTCGCAAACAAGATGTAGCCCGCCGGCTGATTCGAAACCCCCCAAACCAAAGGACCATTATGCCAGTCGCCGACTTCAAAACCTACTGTCAGATCCTCGATCGCGCGCGTGCGGGAAGCTTCGCCTTGCCCGCGGTTAACGTTACATCGTTAACGACTGCAAACGCCGTCCTGCGCGGCCTTGCCGAAAGCAAGGCCGACGGAATCATTCAAGTTTCAACCGGCGGCGGCGCGTTTGCGTCAGGCACAGCGGTGAAAGACATGGCTCTCGGCGCGATCGGCATCGCCGAGCATGTTCATCGGGCGGCGGAGCGCTACCAGATCTACGTCGCGCTGCACACCGATCATTGTCTGAAGGACAAACTTGATAAATTCGTGATTCCGCTGGTTGAAGAAACAGAACGCCGGCGAGCTGCCGGTCGCCCGAATCTATTCACCGGGCACATGTTCGACGGGAGCAATCTCCCTTTGAAGGAGAACATTGATATCGCAGCGGGATTGCTCGAGCGCTTCGCGAAAAATGATCTCGTCCTGGAGATCGAGACCGGGGCTGTGGGCGGCGAAGAAGATGATGTGGTTGGCGATCACGCGGCTAAGCTCTATACGACACCGGAGGACACACTGGCGGTGGCGCAACAGTTGAATCCGATCGGCGGTCGCTACCTCCTCGCGGCAACATTCGGTAATGTGCACGGAGTTTACAAACCCGGTCACGTGAAGCTGCGCCCGAAAGTGCTGAAGGAATGCCAGGATGCGGTGGTGCAGAAGTTCGGCGAGAAGGCCCGATTTCATCTTGTTTTCCACGGCGGCTCAGGCTCGACTCAGGAAGAGATTCATGAGTCGCTCAGCTATGGCGTGGTGAAGATGAACGTCGATACCGACATGCAATATGCGTTCACCCGTCCGATCGCAGCGCACATGTTCAAGAACTATGACGGCGTGCTGAAAGTGGACGGCGAAGTCGGAAACAAGAAGAACTACGACCCGCGTTCCTACCTCGCGCTGGCTGAAGCGGCCATGGCCGACCGGGTGAAGCAGGCGGTGACAGATCTGCGCGGCAACGGCAAAACGATGTTCTCGTGATGAGTACCGCGCCGTCGGCGCATAAAACCAGGATCGTCGCCACGATCGGTCCGGCGTCGGAATCGCCGGAAATGCTCGCGCGCTTGATTCGCGCGGGGCTCAACGTCGCCCGGCTGAATTTCTCCCACGGCGATTTCGAGAGACACGGAGAAGTTGTTAGGCGCATTCGCCAGGCCGCGCGTGAGACCGGACGGCGTGTCGCTATTATGGCTGATCTTCCCGGGCCAAAAATGCGCCTCGGGAAAATCGATCCGGAGCCGATTCAACTTTCGCCGGGCGATTATTTCAGCCTGACCACCGACGACGTGATCGGGAACGCCGACCGCGCTTCGATGACGTTCAAATCGCTCCCGCAAGTGGTGAAGCCTGACGATCGGCTGTTTCTTAACGACGGCCTGGTCCAGCTCGTGGTCAAACGGGTCACCGGTAACGACGTGGAGTGCATCGTGGCAGTTGGCGGTGAACTACGCTCCCGCAAAGGATTAAACCTGCCCGGCATTAACCTTGGCATCAGCGCGTTCACTGATCGCGATCGCGAATGCCTGGAGTTCGCAATTGGAGCGGGCGTCGACGCGGTAAGCCAATCATTCGTCGAGCGCGCCGCTGATATCCAGAAGGTCCGGGCGGCGGCGGCGAAGTTAGGCGGTCGCCCGTTTGTCATCGCCAAGATCGAGCGCTCGGACGCGTTGCAGCACTATGATGAAATCCTTCAAGCGGCCGACGGCATCATGGTTGCCCGCGGCGATCTCGGTGTGGAAGTGCCCATTGAAGAAATCGCTTTCATCCAAAAACGGCTGATCGCCAGAGCCAACGTCGCCGGCAAGCCGGTCATTACCGCGACCCAGATGCTCGAATCAATGGTGTCGAGCCGTTTGCCGACACGGGCCGAAGCAACCGACGTGGCAAACGCGATACTCGATGGCACTGATTGCGTCATGTTGTCCGGGGAATCCGCGATGGGCAAATTTCCCGAAGAAGCGGTCACGATGCTCGCGCGCATCGCCGCCTTCACGGAATCGAATCGACCGCGACAAAGCCTTGCCGATCGACCGGAATTTCAACAACAAGCCGACCGGATGACAGGGGGCGATCGCATGGGCCTGGTGGTTACGAACGCGCTGGACACGGTGCCGTGCGATGCAGTGCTTGCACCGACCGAGAGTGGCACGACGCCGCGAATCATCTCGCGGTCGAAGCCACCTGTCTGGATCATCGCGCCGAGTCGTGACGCCGCGGTTTGCCAGGCCCTCGCTTTTTCCTACGGAGTGCACGCGGTCGACGTTGCCGATGAAGAGGCATGGCAGCATTCAACCGCGCGTCTCGTTTACAGCAGCGGTGTCGAGGCGAAGCGCGTGCTCATCGTGGCCGGCCCTTCGCCTAAAAATCCAAAAGCCAATCACCGCATCGAGCTCATGCAGTTCGACGAAGCTGAAATCGCCGCCGCTAAAGCCACGCAACCTAGATCCGCCTAACCGTCCGTGACATCGCCGTCTTGCCGATATCTTCCTTTCAACGTGGGAGGCTCCTCGGTGCGGCGACTCTGCAATGTGCCATCGGCTTCCAGCCGATGTTCTTCGCTCCCCATCCCCACTCCGGGGAGCACGCCCGTCTCGGGTGTTGGTTTCGGCGTGTCGCCGAAACAATCTTGGAAATCACACGCTCTCATCTCCCCACCCTAAGCGTCGTTAGGTATACCCTGCCATCGGCCTTGAACCTGCAGCCTTGAGCTTTCAGCTTTCAGCTTTCTGCTTCTGCTTTCTGCTGTCAGCTTTCAGCTTTCAGCTTTCAGCTTTGCTCCTGCCCTTACCCCTCCGCCGGCGGCATCAAATAAAGCGACACCGCGAACATCAGATAAACAATGATCACCAGCGCTCCAACAAACCATGCCGACCGACCGGAACTCGATACCAGGCATGCCGTCAGCGTGGCAAATAACACCATCGCCACCGCTCCCGGCCAGAGACTCAGGTCCATTGGAGCCGGGCCCACAAAATAACTGAGCAACACCAGGACGGGCGCGACGAACAGCGCGATTTGTGCGGCGCTGCCTAACGCAATGCCGACGCTCAGGTCTAAGTGATTTTTGCGGGCAGCCGAGAACGCCGCCGCCATCTCCGCGGCGCCGCCTACCAACGCCACCACGATAAAGCCGACGAACGCCTGGCTCATTCCAAACGATTTCGCCGCCTCCTGAACAGAACCGACAAAGACCTCACTGACCAGCGCGACCAGGATCGTCACGCCCACCAGCGTTCCCAGAGCCAGACCGATTGGCCACGCGGCTTCGTGCTCTTCGCCGCTCCCGGCAAACAGTTCTCGATGCGTCCTTAGCGAGAATACCAGACCCAATCCGTAGGCGATCAGGAGCAGAATCGATAACGCCACGCTCAACTCCATGCTGAACTTGGT
The DNA here is from genome assembly GCA_045809745.1 of Chthoniobacterales bacterium. Classification (GTDB taxonomy): domain Bacteria; phylum Verrucomicrobiota; class Verrucomicrobiia; order Chthoniobacterales; family UBA10450; genus DATFCK01. The sequence continues at coordinate 4,782 of JBJMXE010000036.1, forward strand.
CGATCCGCTCGCCCCCTTCGCGATCACCGTCGAAGGAATCAACAACGCGATCGTCGCCAGGAATAGCAGTCCAGCCTGGAGCCGCGCGCCGATTCGATTGTAATCCTGCACGTGGAACTTCAGTCCGCCTAACAGGAAACACGCGCCCAGCATGAACAGCGTGTTCGTCACGATCGCGCCTGCGACTGATGCTTTCACCAGCACATATTCGCCGGCGCGCAGCGCGGACACCGCGATCACCAGTTCGGTAAGGTTTCCGAGCGTCGAGTTCAGCAGGCCCCCGACCGAATCACCAGTCTTAGCGGCGACGGATTCCGTCGCGTGACTCAGCAATACCGCCAGCGGCAGAATCGCCAGGACCGATAATACGAACAGGAGTGTGTGCGACTCCGGCTTCGTCTTTTCCATTACCAGCACGATGGGAACGAAAACAAGCAGCCACAGCAGCGGATTTTGACGGATCTCTCGTAGGAGCAATTTCACGGTGACATCGGTATTCTTCACAGACACCGCAGCCTGCGAATACGACCAAGGTCTGATGGCCGAGATGGTGATGAGCCCGAAACATATCCTTATGGCCTTCGATAAATACGACTTCGACAGTCTTGCCGAGGAGCGACGCAAATCGATTGGTGAATCGATCCGCAGCATTGACGTCGCTGAGCTGAAAAAACTCGGCAACGAGATCTTTCATAATCTCGACGATCCGTGGCGCGAGACTTACCTCGGTTTCATCGCCGAACATCCGCATTGCACGTTTCATTACGCCACCACAACCGACGGCGTTCACATCGTTTATTGCGGCGACAAGGATAAAGGCATGTGGTTCCTGCCTGGCGTTGCCAAGGGCCCGCTGCAGGCCAAGGGATGCCAGGTCATGAAGGAAATGAGCAACAAAGCTCGTTAAATGTCGCAGCGGCACTCGCCGATGATCTCTGCTTTTTGCAGCATGTGCTTCCAGCGCATATGCCTTTGTTTTTATGTGGGAGGGACCTTAGTGTCGCGACTCTTCCGCCGAGCGGTGGCTGAACTTACGCGCCCTGCGCTGGTGCTTCACAGTGAATCCCGCTTATGGTTTACGCTCCCGCTAGTGAATTCCAAATGTGCCCGGCTTTTAGATTGCTGCAGCGCAGCAGAATTGCTGCAGGTGCAGCAGAAATGTTCTCGTTAGACCTATGGCGACGCGAGCGCTTCGATTCTTTCTCTGGATATCGGTGATTGGCTGGGGCATTGGTCTCGGCGGCAAGTTATTCGACCTGCTCATCGTGGCCGGAGCATGGGATGCGTCTCCGCCAGGATCGCTGGCACTTCTGCCCTATGGGCCACGGTTTCCGATGAATCCGGGCGATTTCTGTCAACCATTGTCCATCGTTATGGCGGTGAGTGTGGTGGCAGCGCTTGTCTGCGGATGGAAAGCGGCTCGTCAAATTCGCCTTTGGCTCTGGTTGCCGGTGCTGATGTTTCTCATCATTTGGGCGATCACCCCTACGGTGTTCTGGCCGATGATTCGCGAGCTTTACCGCAGCTCGATAGGCAAGACCAGCCACACTGACGCCGAGCTAGTTCAGCTGGTACGTCGCTGGATGATTTGGGATTGGTTTCGGGCGAGCCTCATCGCGGTTGGCTTTTTGGCATCAGTCCGCGCTATTATTCTTGCTGGCACGGCGAACAGGTCTAACCAAGCGCTGCAGCCAACCGCTGGCCGTTCGGATGCCTAGTTTTGTGCCGCTGGCTTTTAGATTGTCGCCCAGCGGACGAACTGTTATTCAGCGGTAGCGAAGGTTGACCCTTTATTTCGTTAGGCGCACAGAATATACGGCCAAAGGAACAAAACCATGACAACAATAACAATCTCGGACGGCAAGCTGCTTATCCAGGTTCAGGGTTGGGACAAGCTCTGGGCAATGAAAAGCCACCTCGAGGTTCCACTGCAACACGTCAAGGGAGTGCGACCCGCAGCAGAAGAACAGGCTCACGGCATTCATGCTCCTGGGACCTACCTTCCGGGCATTGTTGTTGCCGGCACCTTTTATCAGATCGGCAAGAAAGTTTTTTGGGATGTGCACAATCCAGAGCGGGCGATCGCCATCGATTTACACGACGAGCGCTATACAACCCTCGTTGTGGAAGTCGAACATCCGGAATCAACCGTATTGGAAATCGAGAAAGCGATCGCGGCCATCAAGGCCTGACCGGGCTATGTCGGTGACGGTTTCAGCTTCAGAAGTAGATGGTCTAAAGCAGAATTAGAAACCTCTGAAACGAAGAAGCTGGTTGTCACAGATACGGCAGAAATCTGTCGTTAGGCGAGTGTGTCGATTATTGATAATCTTCGTTATCAGTGGGCTGGCTGCCGCCTCGGCTGCGACTGCCCAGTTGGTCGACATGGAGCTCATGACCTACCTGGAGGTTGCCGAAGCGATGCACGCCGGCAAGACGACGGTTCTGATCTACAACGGCGGAACCGAACAACGAGGCCCACACGCAGTTCTGGGCGGCCATTCTCTTACTGCACGCCGCGCTGGCGTCGAAATTGCCCGGCAACTTGGCAACGCGCTGGTCGCGCCAGTGCTCCCCTTCTCCATCGCCGGAGATCATCTCAATCCAAAATGGCCCGGAAGCGTCCATCTGCCTGGACCGGTGTTTTCGGCGGTCAACGAAGCGGTTGTCGAAAGCATGATCATAAATGGTTTCAAGAACATCGTGCTCATGGGCGAGCACGGCGGTGGACAAGCGGAGCTAAGAGATTTGTCACAACGACTGGACAAGAAGTACGCGCCGAGCGGGAGGCGCGTTTACTTCTGCGGCGACGTCTATTCCAAAACCAGCGATGACGTTGACGCGTGGATCAAAACGCACGGTCTCCCACCGGGCACTCACGGAGGCCTTCATGATACATCGGTGCTCATGTATCTTGGCGGAGACGCCTACGTGCGGAAGGACAAGCTCATGGCAGGCGACCCGGTGCTGAAGCCCGGACAGCAACCCGATCACAGGGAGGCGTTGGTGGATAATGGTGTGACCGGCGATCCGAGACGGTCCACACCGGAGTTGGGCAAACTGTTTTTCGACATGCAGGTCACAAATGCAGTGGAGCAAATCCGTTCCCTGGTGTCTTCTGGAGCCGGCGCAAACTAAATGACCGTTATCTCCAAAAGCGCCCCAAATTAGATCTCACTACATCATGTTCAGAAAATCCGTTTCCGCATTGACCTTCGTGCTCGCGCTGTCGCTCGTCTGTCTGGTGCCGCTTTACTCGCAAGTGACGAACTCAGAAAAACGCCCTGAAATCGATCACATCACCTTGCAGGTCAGCGATCTTGAGAAAAGCGCAGAGTTTTATCGGGGGACCATCGGGTTGGAGCAGATTCCCGAACCGTTCAAAGATGGGAAACATTTGTTTTTCCGTCTTGGCGCACACACGCAATTACATCTCGTTCCGGGCGTCAAGAGCGGGATAAATCACGATGTTCACGTGCACTTCGCCCTCCGAGTGTCATCGGTTGACTCGTTTTGCACCACGCTTCAAGACAAGAAGATCAAGTATTTCGGCGCGAATGATCAGGAAGGAGTCGTCACCACTCGTCCAGATGGGATCAAACAGATCTACTTCCAGGATCCCGACGGCTATTGGGTTGAAGTGAACGACAGCCGGTTGTGAGGCGAGATCTCGATGGATGGCGATGATCCTCGCTAATGTTGAAACCAGAAAATACCGGATGGATATCACTACATTGCGCTACTCGCCCTGATCATCCTCGGTCTGGCCGAGGACTGAGACCTGACATTGGCTTCTTGAGATACTTCCAACCTACTCATCAGCCGCGACGGGATGCTGGGGTCTTCGTGCATATCGTTAGGTCGTTTTCACCGTGCCCGTGATTGACATCACCACTCGCGTGAACGCTCCGATGCAGCGTGTTTTCGACCTTTCACGGAGTGTCGATCTGCATACCGCATCCACCGCGAAGAGCCGCGAGCGTGCTGTGGCCGGTGTGACCAGCGGCTTGATGTCACTTGGGCAGGAGGTTACGTGGTGTGCCCGGCATTTTGGCGTGTGGCAGCGTCTCACCAGCCGCATCACCGTCTTTGATCCTCCCGTGCATTTTCGCGATTCACTCGTGCGCGGCGCTTTTCGACGTTTCGACCACGATCACTTTTTCATCCAGCGCGGCGAGATCACTCTGATGCGTGATGTTTTCGACTTTGAGTCGCCGCTTGGTGTTTTCGGGCGCATCGCGGACTTCTTTTTTGTCACGGGTTACATGAGGCGCCTTCTGGTCACCCGGAATGCCCTGATCAAGCAAACGGCAGAGTCAGATCAGTGGAAACGTTACCTGGGAAATGCCTGATCATGGATTCGGGACATGCCGTGCTGCAAACAGGCTGGCGGAAGAATGTTCAATCGAAACACCTTGAGTGTCGTGCCAGACATAACACCATCACCATCATCTAGGGAATTCTTCGGCCGAGGCATTATGAGGCCCCGCACCAAAGTCATGGTGGTTCTTGGTGGGTACTTTGTCGCATTCTTAATCGCTTCTGCGGTGATCGCCATCTACGTCGCCGCTACGAACGGTGCGGACCGACAAACGTATGCCGCGATGTATGATTTTGGAGACAGCCTGCTCTTTTTGGCGGTGTTCGGAGCAGCTGCCGTCCCGGCAACGGCTGCGGCCCTCTTCTTTCTTCGGCCGTATCGTCCATTCTGGATTGCACTTTCCGTGGCAGCTCTCGCGATTGCGATCACGGCCGTGGCATCCTGCATTCAATTCCTTGTCGCACGTGCCGCTATGCACGCAGGTTCTGTCGTCCCTACGTGGTCAGGCCTCGCGGTGCTCAGAATTCTCGCTGCTCCCTTATTCGCGCTGGCCTTTTTCGTATCCGGTATCTTTGCCCCGAGCCGTTCCTCCCGAATTTCGCTGATAATCGCGACCGTAATCGAGGTGACAGTCTTCGCCACATGGTTTTACGAACTTCATTCTCACTGATGCGAGGACCTAGGAGAATGCGACCACCGACTACCGAGCCGCCTATCACAAACTACAGATCGCAGACCATTCGTGACCCCACCGGCGGCCGAACCTAACGGCTGATAGCGATCGGACAACCGCCGACCGCTGAGCGTATGCCGGAACGTTCCGTGAACGGCCGCCCCACACGCCACCGCCAGGCTCAACTTTTCTCCAGCTTTTCCTTCGCGGCGGCTAGTTCGGCCAGCTGTTGCTTCCCGACTTTCGGATACTCGAGGTTCAGCGAATCCAGCGCTTCAATGACGCCGGAGGCGACGACTACCCGGGTGAACCATTTGTTATCGGCGGGCACCACATACCAGGGCGCATAATCCGTTGCGGTATGACGAATCAGGTCTTCGTAGAATTCCATGTAGTCATCCCAGTAGTCCCGTTCGCTGGCGTCGTTAGCCGAAAACTTCCAGTTCTTTTCCGGGTCGTCGATCCGATCCATGAAGCGTCGTTTTTGTTCTTTTTTAGAAACGTGCAGAAAGAACTTCCGGATGAGCACGCCATTGCGACTCAGGTACTGTTCAAAGTTGCAAATGTCCTCGAACCGCTCCTTCCAGATGTTTTTCGTCACCAGCTCCGGCGGTAGTTTTTGTTTCGCCAGGTATTCCGGATGCGCTCGCACGACTAACACCTCCTCATAATAACTCCGGTTGAAAATTCCGATCTCGCCCCGGTTCGGAAGCACCTTCATGCAGCGCCAGAGATAATCGTGATCAAGATCTTCGGCTGAAGGAGATTTGAACGAGAACACTTTGCAGCCCTGCGGATTGACTCCGGACATGACATGCTTGATGGCACCGTCTTTGCCGGCCGCGTCCATTGCCTGGAACATGAGCAAAACCGCCCACTTATCCTGGGCATACAACTTGTCCTGCAGCTCGGCCAGCGCCGCGACTCCGGTAGCCAACGCTTCCTTTGCCGCACCCTTGTGTTCTTCTTCGCTGAGTCCGCGGGTGTCGTCGGGATCGATGTCTTTGAGGCGAAAATCTTTGCCCTTCTCGATCCGAAATGGTTTCGCGAATTCGCGTGCTTTCTTAATGATGTTTTTCGTCTTCATGTTTGTTCATTGATGATGGCGTTGCGGGTGATCCGCTTCTCCCTGCTTGGTTCGAACGATAAAAATTGGCATGGTGACCAGCCTGGTTATGGAAAATTGATGGTGACGGCGAAAATGATTGTGGACGCCTTTTGTCCGGGACTGAGCCAGTAAGTAGTGAAATCGACTTTCTTGTAGTCGAAGCCTACGAGCGGTCCGCGGCGGATATCAAATGCATCACCGGACGCCTTGCTCCGATCGACAACTAAACCAACCCTAAACCAGCGAGACGGTTTACAACTCAGTTCCGACCAGGTGTAAAAGTAATTGTTGTCCCGGGTGCCAGCGTCGAAAAAGTATTCGCCCTGGGTATACAGTTCCACCGGTCCGTAGGCCAGGGTGATCGTGTAGCCCGGAGCGATGCCAGTGATGTCTCCGAAGACTCCGCCGAGCATTGGCATCGCTTCGATTGTCAGCTTCTTGCCGGTCATGAAGTTGTAACCGATCCAGAACGAGCCAGTTTTAAGTGCCTCATAGTTGTAGCGCGCTTCCAGGTGCAACCAGCCATGGTCGGCGGTGACACTTGGATTCATATAGTCACGCCCGTGTTGCGCCAGATAGTAAGCGGTCCAGAGCGAGTATTCCCATTCCGGCGGTTCCACTGCAGGCGTCGGTTCCAATGCCGAAGTTATGTTCGTACCCCCTAACGCCTTTACGATAGCCAACATAAAAGCGGCTGCGAAAGATGCGTGGTGCCGATTCATTCAACCTCCGAGCAGAACAGCAAGACCTACCAGCGCCAGTCCGATTGCTACCATGGCGAATCCGGTGCCGAGCCGGCTGGTTCGCGCGTATTGGGCCCATTTTTGACCAACGAGGAACAGAAGGGCGATCAGCAGAAAGTTAGAAACGCGAAGAGCCCGGTGGGGCTCTGAGAAGATGAAAAATGGTAACGCCGCGGGCAAACACGATACGAACACCAGCCAAAAACAGGCGATCGCACCGTAGACATCGTCCTGGGTCAGCCTGGTGTTAGCGCTCCGGGCAGTTGCGATGTGCTTCAATACCGACGCGCTCAGTGCGGTCGCCTGTTCGCGGCCGATCAGCTCCTGAAGCTCCGGTTCAATTTCATTCTGCACCAGGCCAAGGGCGGTGGCGGAATCGGGCGCACTCTGCACCGCTTCGATCAACCGCACCTTCCCGCTGCGCACCGTCAGGCAATTCATGATGTACATGACGCCATCGATAATTCCCCAGGCTACGTTGCAGCCGATCGCAGCGAACAGTAGCTGGCGAACTCCGGTCCTGCCTTCGGCTACGGTCAATCCGGCCGTTAGGGTGATTGTCAGTACCATGATCAGCCCGAACAGGACTTCGCCCAACCGGCTCGCTGGATCGAGATATTGCGGTACCAACCGTTTCATATGCTGGTCTGGTGCGGACCAACGAGCTTTCGAACAGCGTCCAGGTGAACCCGTTTCAGGTTTAGTTCGTGCACGATCATCGCCAGGTGGAGTGCGGCCATCACCGCCAGCACGAGGACGACCTGCAGGACGTTGAAAACCGGGTTCCAGCGTACGGTTAGCGGACCGCAAGTTCCGCTAGTAACCGCTCTGTTTTGATGCCCTGCCATATTACGCCAGTTCTATTCCTATGGCATTGGCGAGCCTGGCCGGTATCGGACCTTTGGCTTATCTGGAGGGTCGATTTTCATGTCGGAGCGGCTCGGCGCCGCAAACTAGAGGTGGATCGAGACCTCCGGGCTCGATACCGCAGACATCGCTCAAAGGTGCGACATCATGAGCCCGAATCGCTTGGGCTTTGGATCGTCAACGCTCTCGGAGCTCGCGTTCCACGTGTCACGCGCTCTATCTCTGTCGCAAAGGGTGCCAAATTCTGCCGGCTCTCAGGGCGCGAAACAATCCGGCCTAACGTGCACATTGCTATAAGTATTTAGATTGTAAGAACTGGAACGTTATTTCCCGGACCCTCGGCGGTCAGAGACCGCCGCTACAATGCGGGCTCAGCTCTTTTTTGCTGCTGGACCTGTTTCTTTAAGGAACAACGTCAGGATCAACGCCAACAAGGTGCCGTATAGCAGAGGTTTGAATCCCGCCTGGTAATGAGCCAGCGCAAGATTGATATCTCCCTTCGGCATGCCCATCAGTCGCGAGCCAAACACCGGGCCGAGCAGCGCGCTCAAGGTAAAATTTAGAAAGTTGACCACACCGGTCGCGGTCCCACTCAGCTCCGGGGGATTCACTTCTTTGATGACGGAGTACGGCAGCATGGCCGCACCCGATGCGATTCCCATCAGAATGCCCACAGCGGGACCACGGAAGACCGAGGCGTCGCCGAACAGAACCCAGGCCAGCACGCCGGTTAGCATGAGCGCACCAGCAAGAATGACCGGTTTTCGGCGGCCGAGCCGATCGGAAATGAAGCCAAGGAGCGGACATCCGATCATCCAGCCTAACGGCACCGTGGCAGCTAGCATCACGGCAGCGTCAAATTCGCGGCCTCGCGCTTCCTGCACGAACCGCACACCCCATGTCATTGCCAGGATGGTAGTCGGAATGAAGAATAGACCTGAAATGAGACCGCAGAGAATGGACTGTGGATTCCGAAAGACTTTGCCAAGCGAAGTCATCAAAGTGGCGAATCCGCCGGAAGCACCGCCAGCCGGTTTCGGCGTTTCTTTCGGCAAAAGAATCAACAGCACTGCGCTGATCACCAGGCCGACGCAGCCGGTGTAAATCCAAAATCGATCCCAGGAAAGCCCACCTTTTATCATCGGGCCGACGAGAAACTGGCCGGCTGAACCGCCAGCCATGCCAAACATTTGGGTTACTCCGATAAGCGAAGCGGCAACGGACGCGGGAAAATTCTTGGTGATCAGGTAAACGGCGCCGATGAGGGCAAACGCACCACCAGCGCCCTGCAGAAATCGGCCAACGTTGGCCAGGGTTACGTTGCCGGTGGCAAATAACATCGCGCCAATTCCGACAACAGCAGCTCCGACCGGGATCACTCGTTTGGCCCCGAAACGGTCCAGTGAACTACCGGCGACGAGGCTGAACGGCGAATATCCGTAGTAGAACATTCCGACGATGGTGGAAACACCAAGAGCATCTACGCCGAATGCGCCGGTGAGCTGCGGCATCATCACGCTCGGCGCCGAGCGAAGCGCATACTGGTAAAAATAATAAACGGCGACGAGTAACCACGCTCCGATAGCCGCGACTGGGAATTTTGCAGTCATGTCGCGGACCTGATTCTTAAACTGCCTTCAACCCCACTGAGCGAAAACGTGAAAGCACTTCGTCCACGGTTTCACGCGAAGGCGGTTTGGCATCATTCATCTGATATTCCATCCCCAACTTCTCCCATTTGAAGCGGCCCATTTGATGAAACGGCAGAACGTCGACCCGCTCGACGTTACCCAAACCGGCGGCGAACTCCGCCATTCGGTCTACTTCCGCCATGTTATCGGTCCAGCCAGGCACGACAACAAAGCGAATCCACACCGGATGCTTCCGGGCTGCCAGGCGGCGCGCGAATTCATGACTCGGCTTGTTCTCCATTCCGGTTAGTCGCCGGTGTAAGTCAGGCTCGATTGCTTTGAGTCCCAGCATCACGAGATCGATTGACCGGAGATCATCGTCGGTAAGCCGCGCGCCGAAATAACCATTGGTTTCGAGCGTAGTATGAATTCCACGTTTGTGCACCGTTGGAAATAATTTAGAAAGAAATCGATATTGAAGCAGGGGCTCACCTCCACTGATGGTTAGGCCGCCTTTCATCGTGCGAAGGCCCTGGCGATACTGAGCGACCACTTCCACCGCGCGTTCCACACGTATCGGAGTCCCGTTAGTCACTTTCCATGTGTCCGGGTTATGGCAGAAGACACAACGAAATTGGCAACCACTGAGCCATCCGACAACACGGACGCCGGGCCCATCGACTGCCGAGCCGGTCGTAAATGAATGGAAAAAACCCCAATCTCCGCTGTCCATCGCTGACCGCATGTCGGTCTCGTTAACTTTTTCGCTTACCGACACGCGCAAATCAAAAGGGCTGCCGATCGGCGGAGCTTCCGACTCCAGCGTTTCCAGCTTCATGTTGGCACTTTACGACGCGCCGTGGAACGTGCGGTTGATCACGTCCATCTGCTGCTCTTTCGTCAGTCGGACGAAGTTCACTGCGTAACCGGAAACACGGATGGTGAGTGATGGATATTTTTCCGGATGTTCAACGGCGTCGAGAAGCATCTCCCGATTGAGGACGTTCACATTCATGTGGTAACCGCTGGCGCCGAAGAATGCATCCAATACGCCCACCAGGTTGTTAGCCTGGTCTTCCGACGTGCGTCCCAAACCCTCCGGCACCATGGTAGTCGTTAGGGAAATTCCGTCTGCTGCGTCGCGGTAGGGAATCTTCGAGACCGATGCGGCGGAGGCCATGATGCCATGTGAGTCGCGGCCGTGCATTGGGTTGGCGCCCGGCCCGAACGGCTCTCCTTTGCGGCGTCCATCCGGCGTATGCCCGGTGCTCTTCCCGTAAACCACATTCGAAGTGATTGTGAGTACCGACTGAGTGTGAATGGCATTACGATAGGTCGGATGTTTTCGCAGTTTGCTCATGAACATCGTAACTACCGCAGCCGCTAGTTGATCGACCCGGTTATCGTTGTTCCCAAACATCGGAAACTCGCCTTCGGTCTGATAATCGACAGCCAGCCCGGTCTCATCGCGGACCACCTTCACCCGTGCGAAACGGATCGCCGATAAACTGTCGGCCACAACCGAGAGACCAGCGATGCCGAAGGCCATAGTCCGCACCGGCGCGTAATCGTGAAGCGCCATCTCGATGCGCTCGTAGGAATATTTGTCGTGCATGTAGTGGATCACGTTCATGGCATTGACGTACACCTCCGCCAGCCATTCCATCATCCGCTCGAACTTTCCGGCGATGTCATCAAACTCGAGGTAGTCGCCTTCCACCGGCGCAACTTTCGGCCCGATTTGTTTGCCGGTAATTTCATCCCGTCCGCCATTGATCGCGTAAAGGAGGCACTTGGCCAGATTCGCCCGCGCGCCGAAGAATTGCATTTGTTTCCCCATCAACATGGGTGAAACGCAGCAGGCAATCGCACCATCGTCCCCCCAGGCTCCACGCATGAGTGAGTCGCTCTCGAATTGTAATGCGCTGGTGTCGATCGCCACCTTGGCGGCGAATTGGCGGAAGCCGTCCGGCAATCGCGGCGAATACCAAATCGTGAGGTTCGGTTCGGGTGCGGGTCCAAGATTGTAAAGGGTGTGTAGAAAACGAAAACTGTTTTTGGTAACCATCGAGCGTCCGTCGTCGCCCATTCCCCCGATGGACTCGGTTACCCAGGTTGGGTCCCCGGCAAACAGGTCGTCGTATTCGGGTGTTCGTAGAAAACGAACGATCCGCAGTTTGATTACGAAGTCGTCAATGATCTCCTGGGCCTGCGACTCGGTCAAAGTGCCTTCCATGAGATCGCGCTCGAAGTAAATGTCCAGGAACGTGGAAACTCTGCCTAACGACATCGCCGCGCCATTCTGTTCCTTTACCGCGGCCAGATAGGCGAAGTAGAGCCATTGGACTGCTTCCTTGGCGTTCCGGGCAGGCTCCGAGATATCGAAGCCGTAATTCTTGGCCATCTCCTGAAGTTCTTTCAGGGCGCGGGCCTGTTCGCTCAATTCCTCGCGGTCGCGAATTATAGTCTCGGTTGACATCTCCCTATCGAGAGCGGCCTTTTCGCGTTCTTTTTGTTTGATCAACCGCGCCACCCCATACAGCGGGACCCGCCTGTAATCGCCGATGATACGTCCCAGTCCGTAGGCGTCGGGCAATCCGGTCAAAATGTGCGAACTGCGGCAGGCCCGAATGTCTGCGGTATAAGCGTCAAAAACCCCTTCGTTATGCGTCTTGCGATACTTGGTGAAGGCTTCGACCACTTTCGGGTCCGGCTCATAGTTGTACGCCTTTAGAGAGGTCAGCACCATGCGCAATCCGCCGTTAGGCATAATCGCGCGCTTCAGCGGCGCGTCCGTCTGAAGCCCGACAATTAATTCGTTGTCTCGATCAATGTATCCGGGCGCGTGCGCGGTAATCGTGCTGGGTATCTGTGAAATATCGAGCACGCTTTTCTTGCGTTCTTCGACAAACAGGTCCTCCAGTTTTCTCCAGATGCCCTTCGTGCGGTCAGTGGCAGGGGCGAGGAACGCCCCATCACCATTATAAGGCGTGTAATTTTGCTGGAGAAACCAGCGAACGTTGACATCACGCTGCCATAGACCGGGCTTGAATCGACGCCACGCGCCATCCGAATGGTCTGTCGCCCGATTTGGAGCCGGGGTCTTCTTAGTCGCAGGTGGTGCGTCGATTGTGGCGCTCATGTTGGAATGGTTAACAAAGGACGAGGTTTGCCGCCAAACCGCCTTCGCTCGTCTCCTTGTACTTGTTGCTCATGTCTTTGCCGGTATCGGCAAGGGTCTTGATGGTAGTGTCGAGATCTACCCGGTGCTGGGATGCGAGTTCGTTAGTCGCAATCATATAAGCAGTCCAGGCTTTCACCGCGCCGAACGCGCACCGCTCAATACAAGGGACCTGGACATATCCCGCGACCGGATCACAAGTCATTCCGAGATGGTGCTGCAGCGCTGACTCGGCCGCGTTCTCAGTTACCTGAGGAGACGCGTCCATAGCTGAAGCTATAAACGCAGCGGACATCGCCGACGCGACGCCAATCTCAGACTGGCAACCACCTTCTGCGCCCGAAAGCGTGGCGTTATGTTTGCACAGATAACCAATGGCCGCGCCGCCAAGCAAACCTTGCCGAACTTTATCCGGCGAAAGCGCGCGTTTGGCCTGTGTCATGCCGTAAACAATCGCCGGCATCACGCCGGCCGAACCTCCGGTCGGCGCGGTGATGACGAGGTGACCGCGCGCATTCTCTTCGGAGGCGGCGATTGCACAGGCGGACAGAAGCGCGAGCCCGCGGTCCGCTTCGTACTTATCGTCCTGGGCACGTTGCCACACTGTCGCCGCTTTCGACTGCAGTTTGATCGGGCCCGGCAGAACTCCTTCTTTCACTTCCAGCCCCGCCTTCACGGTCGCAACCATGGCGGCGGCGATCTTATCCAGGAAAGCGTTAATCTGCTCTTCGCTTTTGCCCGAAACGGCTAGTTCGTTAGCCATGATTACCTGCGCGATTGACAGGTTGTTGGTTTCCGCGTGCTGGCGGAGCTCTTTCATTGTCGCGTAGGGATACTTCGGCTGTCCCTTCTTTGGCGGTGTGTAACCTTTCCACTCATAGAATCCGCCGCCGGGGGAATAGTATTCCAATTCGTAAACCGGCTTGCCGTCGCCCATGAGCTGGCAGGTCATGGTGTTTGGGTGTGGGAAATTCCCCTTGGGCGCGTCGTAGATGATGTCAGCTAACGACAAATTGAACGTCTTGTCTCCAACCTTAACCGGATACGATTGGTCCGGCTTTTCCTTCATTTCATCGAGGAACAGCGGGTCGACCGTGGCCGGTTCTTTGCCTAACAATCCGGCAAGCGCGGCGCGCTCGGTGCCGTGCCCCTTTCCGGTAGCGCTTAAGCTGCCGAAGAGATGGACCTTCAATCCAGTGGCTTTGGCCAGCTGATCGGCCGGCAACTTCGCGCAGCGCTGATAGAAGTCGTAGGTGATGCGCATCGGTCCGATCGTGTGTGAACTCGAGGGCCCGGGACCGACTTTATAAAATTCCTCGAGGATCGTCATCACCGGTCCTTTCGATTGCCTAACAATGTCGAGGCTGGGAGAAAGGTTTGCACCGAGCTTGGGGGCGACGGCTTCTTTTGCGGCTTGCGCAGCACGAGCTTCGGTGGTCCAAACTCTACCGGTCATGACGGCTGCCGCCCCGATGACGGCGTTCCGGACGATAAAACTTCGCCGATCGATATTAGCTGGAAGATTTTCCGCTGGAAGATTCTCCGCCGTCGGTAACTCGGGGAAGATGTCGTGGTTCTTGTCTGTCGAGGATGGTGTGCTCATGATGGTCTTGGTCGCTGGTTTGATGAATCTGCGGTTGCGGCCGCTATTTTATTGATATTCGGTTGCTGAAAAATTCTGTTAGGCCCGAGCGTTAGTTACTCTGATACCCCTCGCTTTGAATTCCGTCGATGTAACCCTCGGCGCCTTTAGCTCCGATATGGGCGGCATTCGCCTCGTCGGTGTCGATGTGCATGGCTAGCTTGAAACTCGGATCGACCCGGACCAGGACGTCGCCAAAAACCAGCTCGCGATCACCGGAAATGCGTATCCGCAGGGTTGATTTGTCGCGAACGCCGTAACGCAGAGCGTCTTCGGGAGTCATATGAACGTGACGGAGTGCGCAGATCACACCCTTATCCACCGCAACGCTGCCGGTGGCACTTTCCAGCGTACATCCTGGCGTGTCCGCGATGTCGCCGCTCTCCCGAATCGGCGGAAACAGCCCGAGCTTGAACTGCTCGGTCATGGCAATCTCGATCTGGGTGTATTTGCGCGCCGGACCGAGAATGCGCACACGTTCAATTCGGCCCTTCGGCCCAACGATTGCGAGTTGTTCTTTGCAAGCGTACTGGCCCGGTTGCGACAGATCAGCGTGCTTGGTGAGTTGATGACCGGTTCCGAACAGCGCCTCGACATGTTCCTGGGTCAGATGAATGTGATGCGCCGAAACTTCGACTAGAAATGGCTGCTGCTTTTGCGCTTGCAGCACCTTACTAATGTAAGAACGGCTTAGTGCTCGCTGCGTCTCGCGTGCCATCATCCGCTCTTCATCGGTCGGTACAACGAGCACGCTTACTCTGGAGTCGCCGGACGAGATCAGGCATACCTCGTCACCCGTTGCATCCCGATTGCGCTGCGGATCGAGCATGATCCCCATGCATTCCAAACCCTGGACCGACAGGGCGCGGACCTCCGCGCTACCCTGACCAATTCCGCC
The DNA here is from genome assembly GCA_045809745.1 of Chthoniobacterales bacterium. Classification (GTDB taxonomy): domain Bacteria; phylum Verrucomicrobiota; class Verrucomicrobiia; order Chthoniobacterales; family UBA10450; genus DATFCK01. The sequence goes on from JBJMXE010000036.1 coordinate 19,846, forward strand.
GGTGAAAAGCAGTGTGTCCAGGCCGCCCATCGAAGCGACGTAGGCGCCGATGTATTTGCGGACGCGGTAGCAATAGGTCTTCAGGGCAAGCAGCGCGCGATGATGGCCTTCACCGGCAGCTTTGAGGATTTCGCGCATGTCGCTCGAAATTCCGGACAACCCGAGCAACCCGCTTTTCTTGTTCAACAATTCTTCGGTCTGTGACGCAGTCAGCTTGTCGCTCCGTTCCAGAAATGCGAGCACACCGGGATCCAAATCGCCGCACCGCGTACCCATGATCAAACCCTCCAGAGGGGTAAGACCCATGGTGGTGTCTACCGAACGGCCGTGATTAACTGCGCACAGGGACGAACCGTTACCGAGATGACAGCTGACCAAACGCAGTTCGTTAGGCCGCTTCTTTAGAAACTCCGCCGCTCGCAGCGCGACGTAGTTGTGTGACGTGCCATGGAACCCATAACGGCGGACCGCTTTCTTTTCGTAGAATTCGTAAGGCAATCCGTAGAGATAAGCGTAAGCCGGCAGGGTGTGATGAAATGCGGTGTCGAATACGCCGACATGGGGCACAGCGGGGAACAGCCGCCGCATATCGCGTATTCCGGCTATGATCACCGGGTTGTGAAGTGGTGCCAGTGGATTGAGTTGCTCCATCTCGGCCAGGAGCTCATCCGTAAGCAGCGTCGCTTCAGTAAACTTTTCTCCGCCGTGAACAACGCGATGCGCGACGACACTGATTTCGGAGGCGTTGCGAATGACGCCTGTTTCTTTCGCGGTAAGCTCCGCCAGCATTTCCTTGAACGCAGCAGCGTGATCGCCCCGTGGCAGCTCGCGTTTCTTTTCGCCGCTCGCGCCGGCATGTTTCAGCCGTGTGCCATCAATCCCGATGCGTTCAATCGAACCGCGGGCGTGGTGACTCTCATCGGAGGTGTCGTAAAACGAATACTTCAGTGACGAGGAGCCGCAGTTGATGACCAGAATCTTTTCGGCACGCTCGCCTTTGAGCTGCAAACCATATGGATCGTTCCCCTTTTGGAGAGCGGCGGCCGCTTTGGCCGGATCGCTCAAAACCATTTTCGTCCGCTCTGCGATCGTTCGGGAAATGGTCCGGACCGCGTTCGGCTGAGCCACAATCATCGACTGAAACACCGACACCGGGATCAGGAGAATCTCGCACCGCGATTCGGCGATGAAGTCGGCAATTAACGGATCTCCCGTCATCAATGCCGCTTCGCCGAATGTGTCGCCTTCTTTGAATTGCTGGAGCAGTTGACGCGTGCCATCGCTTCCAACCGACGCGGCCATGGTTCCGCTCAACACGACGCCGAAGTGACTCGCTTCTGCGCCCTGATAACTAACCGCCTCGTTAGTTTCGAATGACCGGACGACGGATGCGTCAACCAGCTGCTTCAGCTGCTCATTACTGAAGTCCTTGAAAACACCAACCCGTTCTTTAATAAATCCCGTAGCGTCCACAAGCTCTCTCCGGGACAAACTTGCTGCGGGCAGTGATGCCTGAACATTGGACTTTAGGCTTACACCGCCTCGCAGCCGGGGCGGCTGCGAGGAATTACGAATGACGAAATCCGAAGGTCGAAACAATTATGAATCCCGAATAACCAAGTCCATCGAGACTTTGGCGCGACCGAAGTGCACTCAGGATCAAATCGCGACTTCGTTCTTCATCAAACATCGACCTAATAGGACCGCTAAATACGGGGAGGGCATGCCTCCGGCGCTAATCAAAGCGGGCAGACAACCACGGTGGGCCGCTTCCACGGCGTCACCCGTCACTTTGTCGTGCCGCGCCCGTTGTAGCCGGGGGTGGTGACCCCGGATCTGCCGGGCATTTTGCCAGAAACCGCTGTCAATAATTTGCGCGGTGCAAGATGTGCCATTGGTTGCTGGCAGATCATCTTTCTACTTCAATTGCCGACTCGCCGCTGCAACGTTCGTTAATCAAACAGCGAGTAAACCAAGCCTAACTGGATACGGAAGGCGTCCCCCTTGGCTCCGCTTTGGACTTCACGTTGTCCGTATAAGCCTTCCAGGCCAAGGCTAAGACGTTTCCTCATTTGCCAGACCACGTTGAAGCTGCCGTAGTGGGTCTGGTGATAAGCGTTTGGCCCCTGAGAGGTCTCGTTATCCAAGTGGACATACCCGTAGCTCACCGTCGACCGCAGGTAGTCGGTCCATTTGTGAGTGTAGCCAATCATCCCTCCAAATGCGGGGATGGCAGTGAGTTCGCCGGATTGATTGAACGCAGCATCGTTGTTCGCGAAGTCGTCGTTAAAATACCGAAAGATGCCTTCGCCATATGTTAGCTGGGCCTGAACCGAATCCATTTTCGTCAGGTTAAAGGAACCGGCCAGGTTTAACCCCCAGCCGAACGTGGTTTGATCGCCTACGGACGGACCTTTGACGCCGATGTCGCGGAAAATGGCTGCGAACTGAACGTGACCGATCGCCGCATCCTCATACCGAATGTTGAATCCGCCATCGGGCGCGTGGTTCACCGATCGCGCGTCGGAATCGATCGAGGTATCCACTTCCGCGCCCGGCTTTTCCAAGCCGAAATTCATCTGCCAGTGTTTGTTCATTTCCCATTGGTAACGAACCAGCGGCCGGCGCGCGAAAACAGCCGAGTTAGGTCCTTCGTAGTCGACGGTATCCGGCCAGGCGTCCGGATCTTCGAAGACGCTGAAGGTCTGGCCGACAACAAAGTTGTATATCTCACCGTAAAGCTGGCGGACCCGGAACGGAAGTTCCCCTCCTCCGCTGCCGAAGAAGTCGTTCTGGTAGTAGAAGCGTGGGCTCCCAGGAATTTCGGGCGCCCGGACGTCGACACTCAACTGCGAACCCCGGGCGTTGGCATTGAACTGGTTGCCGCCGCCCTTGAAAAAGTCGCCCTCGACCGGAATCTGTGCCGTCACGAATCGATCGGGGTTACCGGTATTGTTCGGGTCGTCGGTGAAATCGAGCCGAGGCTTGGCGTTAAACTTGATTAAGACCTGTGTATTCGGGATTGGAATGAATCCGCGATACTGAGGATCAAGAGTTAGATCGTTAGGCCGAGGGGCCGGTTCCTGCTGATTATTTAATGCGTCGCGCGGTCTTATCTCACTGGCATGGGCCCGAACGGTGACTGCCGTTGGCGCGATCGTAACGAAGTCACTCACGTCACCCGGCGAACCATTCACCCCGGAATCGCTTACCGGGGCCGACGCCACGCTGGTTGTGGTGGTCGCGGTCGCTGCCGCGGACTTTGGTTTCTGCTTCTCATGCTCCAATTGCGCAATTTTCTTCTGCATTTGCGCCATGTTTTCCTGCATGACCTTCATCGCAGCTTTCACATCGTCCAGCTCGGAGGCGCGAGCCGGCGTGATTAGGGTGATAGTCGTCAATAGCGTGAGACTAACAATGAGCGGAATTTTATCGTGAACAGTCATGGCCAAGGTGAACTTCCAGATTGATTTGAGCGCTTTTCATTACCGGAGCCGGGAGTAGAGGGGCCGGAAGGAAACGCATCGCATCGTACTACCTGCTGATCCCATTTCGTCCGCGGTTCCGTTTTGCGGGATGTTTGCGTGACGACGGATGAGCTGGGTATCAGACCTTGGTCTTATCCTGGACGCGGCACCAAACGCTCAACGCTCAACGTCCAACTCAGAAGTGCACAGCGGAATTGTCATGCTCGTAATCGTAATCCGCTCGCCTCCGCGCCGGCGCGTCTCAATCTCGCTCTTGGAACGGCTCGAATCCCAGGCATTGCATCTGTTTTGTCATTTCAACCGAACCGGGGAAATCTCATGGTCTAAATTCCCTCCCTCCCACCTTGGCCGGAGCGCACCCGAACGCCGGGCTGTACTATATATAGAGGGAACCATTAACCTGTGGGGCCAACCCGCTTCTTGCCCCAGCCGACCGCGACATTTTGGCATACACGCCATCAGAATCGCGACCGCGAATGGCTGGAACGGCTGCTTTGCCATCCCGGCAAAACGGCCCTCGAAGGAGGAGAGGCGCACGTGCGTCCGGACTCGGCAGCCGCTGAAAAGATAGCTCTGTCTCTCGGCGGTTCGGCAGAAGTGTAACGAGACCGAACGCGCGGGGGGCGTTACAAGCAGATTTCAATAGGGCAATGCTCACGCGTCGAGAAGAGAAGGCTTCGAACCTCGGATCGTTCACCTAACGAATAGTCAATTGATCCCAGGCATACGGCCGACGCTTCGGTCGCTGCCGGATCATTGAGGTTTTTTCACACCGGACCGATGCCGTAGGACCAAAGTCCGATGGTCAACAGGGATGCCATCGCCGACGGTTCAACGGGCGCAACCGACGAGTTGCACCTGAAACAAACCACCACGACTTGGCCTAACTATGTCAGACACAGCTAAACAAAACCACAACGGCTCGAAGCCCGCTGCCGCAGCTATCCCTAAGGGTGGCTACTTCGAGGGCAAGGTTGAACAGGGGCGCTACGGCCCAGTCTTTCCAAAGACTCCTGCTTGCTACGGCTTCTCCATTATTGCGAAGATCAAACCCGGCACTGAGGAGAACTTCTATAAATATGCGCGAAACATCGAGACGGCGGTGGCTGGATCACCGGACGTTCTCGCAGTGTTAAAATTGCATTACCTGCGTTGGAACCTCTTTGAAATCAAAGGAGATACCTACTTCCAATACATGGGAATCTTCGACACTGACTTCGACAAATATACCGAAGACGCGGTGGCGATCTTCGCCGCCACCGGGTTGAGCACCG
>JBJMXE010000037.1:0-19229 GCA_045809745.1 Chthoniobacterales bacterium
AAAGCGGCATCAAGAATTTGTGAACGTCGATCTGAATTGGAAGATTCTATCTGGGGTTGCGGCATAGGTTTGGAAGATGAATGAACGTTCATTCATTGTCAAACGCAGGATTTTTGTAGGTATGCGCACCGTTCAGAGGCCCGCTTAGCTGAAGACGGAGGGGCAGCTCCTGCGAGCCCGATCCCTGGCGGTGTGGCAGGAGCCGCGCCCTGCGCCACTCGCATCGTGGCAGTCTTTCGCCCAGAACTCTCGCCAGACAATTCCGACTTTGATTGCCGAATCGACGACGCGAATATGCCGCGTGCGTGAACCGGCGAATCTGATCCCAATTGACGACCTGCTCCGCGACTGCCCACCCAGCCGCCGGTATTTAATCGGCGTATCCGGCGGTCGGGATTCGGTTGCCCTCCTCGACCAACTCGTGCGGTTCGGATTCCACCGGCTGATCGTCTGCCATTTGAATCATGAGCTTCGCGGGCGATCCAGCGACGCAGACGCACAATTTGTCGAAAAGCTCGCCAAGAGTCGCCGCCTTGAGTTCGCCGGCGGGTCTACAGACGTCGGTGCCCGGGCCGTCCAAACGAAATCGTCGATCGAAACCACTGGTCGCGGGGCTAGGTATTCGTTTTTCGCGCACACGGCCAGAAACAAACGCTGCCGAACGATTTTTCTCGGGCATCACGCCGATGATCTGGTGGAAACGTTCTGCCTGAACCTGTTTCGCGGGGCTGGAACATCAGGGTTGGCCAGCATGCGCCAAGTATCTCAGCGGCGAGTGGACGGAGTCGCTCTAACGATCGTTAGGCCGCTTCTCAGCATTTGGCGTGACGATATTGACGGGTACGTCCGGAAGCATCGCTTACGATTCCGTGAGGACGCTTCCAATCGCTCGCTCGAGCCGCTGCGTAATCGAATCCGCCACCGGGTGATTCCTTACCTGGAGAAAACGTTAGGCAAAGATGTTCGGCGCAACATTTTCCGAACCGCCAGCATCGTAGCAGACGAGGAGAAGTTTTTACAGGAATCAGTCCGTGGAGTCCACCTTGGTCGGCAACTCGATCTGCAGTCGATTCGCGATTTACCGACTGCGCTTCAGCGGCGCACTCTCCATCAGTGGTTGCGGCAAGCGAATGTTCGTGATGTCGGGTTCGACGTGGTGGAACGGGTCCGCCGTTTACTGGACGTGACTGCCGGGGCGAAAACAAATTTGTCGGATAATCGCCATGTCCGCCGCCGCGCGGGAAAGCTGTTCATGGAATAGCGGTTGGGAGGCGGAACCTGAAACGATGCCCTACAGATCTGGGTTTATCTGTGCCGATCCATGGCTAGATTTCCGGCCCCATGACCGAGGTTCGTGTTCGCTTCGCTCCATCTCCTACTGGCTATCTCCACATCGGTGGTGCGCGTACTGCCTTATTTAACTGGCTCTTCTCGCGCCATTACGAGGGCAAATTGATTCTTCGAGTTGAAGATACGGATCGGGCCCGAAACACCGAAGAAGCGGCTGCTGCGATTTACGAAGGGCTTCGCTGGCTTGACCTGAACTGGGATGAGGGTCCGGAGGTGGGCGGCAATTATGGGCCATATTTTCAAAGCCAGCGGAACGACATTTACGAACGTCACCTGAAGAAGCTGCAGGACGGCGGCCACATTTTCGAAGATCAGGGCGCGCTGCGGTTTCGTTCGCCACGCGAGCACGTGATGGTGGACGATCTGGTCTGCGGAAAAATCGACTTCGATTTAACCAATCCCGGCACTCACCCGGACATGACGGTGCGTCGCCCGGATGGTTCATGGATTTTCCACTTCGTTAACGTGGTCGACGATATTGAGATGCGAATCTCGCACGTAATCCGTGGCGAGGATCATCTCTCCAACACCCCGAAGCACATTGAGCTGTATCGCGCGCTTGGTGCTACTCCGCCACGGTTCGCACATATCCCCCTCATTCTGAACCGCGACGGCTCGAAGATGAGCAAGCGCGATGAAGGCGCGCGACTCGGTACCTATATGGAGCAGGGCTACGCTCCGGAAGCGGTCCGGAATTATCTTTGCCTGCTTGGCTGGTCGCCGAAAGACAACCGCGAAAAGCTGGAGATCGACGAGGTCATCAGGCTGTTCGAGTTGGAGAAGATCAATCGCCGCAACGCGGCGTTCGATCTGAACAAATGTTTTTGGTTGAACGGCCAGTACATCGCACAGATGTCGCTGGAACGTTTTGCCGAGCTGTCGCGACCGTTTCTGGCGAAGGCGCATGTCACCGTGACCGATGAGGACTACCTGCGGCGGGTGCTGGCGATCGTGAAAGAGAAGATCAAACTGTTCCGGGATGTGCCGGAGTGGACGAGCTACTTCTTCACTGAAGAATATCCTATCGATTCCAGCGCTTTTGAGAAGGTGTTCGGAAAACCTGAAGCACTCAATCGCCTAACCGCGTTGCGTCACGAATATGCCCAGCTCTCGAGTTGGGATGCGGCCGGCCTGGAGTCGGCATTGAAGACACTCGCTGAGAAGCTTGGATGTAAGACCGGCGACCTGGTGCATCCGGCGCGGGTAGCCGTTAGTGGTCGATCAGTAGGTCCAAGCCTTTATCACATGCTTGAGGTGATGGGCCAGGATCGGGTGCTCATCCGGTTTGACCGCATCACCGCTAAACTCCTCGAACAATCCGGCGCCCCGTCGTGATTCGCAGTCGTTAGGCCGACAGGCGCGGAAGACCGATGAAGAAGCAAGCCTCACCGGATGTTTTCGGGATCGCTGATCTTCGGGACTGGAGTGAATCCGCGGCCGGGCAGTCGATTCGATTCGGCATCGTCGGTCATCCGGTCGAACACTCGTTGTCTCCAGTGATGCACAATGCGGCGCTGCGGGAATCCGGAATCAAAATGAAGTACGCCGCTTTCAAGGTTCAATCGGCTGAACTCGAGGAAGCGATCAACCTTTTCCGCGCTAATGGGTTTCTTGGTTTTAACGTCACTCTTCCCCACAAGGTTGCCGCCGCTGAATTCATGGACGAGTTGGATGCCGATGCTCGACAGATCGGCGCGATTAACACCGTCACTGTACGGAACCAGAAAACACTCGGCTCGAACACCGATGGCATCGGGTTTGCCCGCGCCATTCGGGATGATTTCTCGGTCGATTTGCGCGATCTGCGGATTCTGCTAATCGGGGCAGGGGGCGCCGCGCACGGGATTGCCTACCAATGCGCCCGGGAAAATTGTGAACGCCTGGTGGTTGCCAATCGCACGAAGTGTTCAGCGGAAGAGTTGACGAACAAATTGCAGCATTTCTTTGCCGGTCCACGCGTGCTCGGGCCGGTAGCGCGCCTGCAAGCGATCGGATTAAATGAAATGCGGGCGCAGATTGCGAACACCGATTTGATCGTGAACGCTACGCCGCTCGGATGGGGGCCATCCGATGCAGCGATTTTGCCCGCTCACATTCTGGAGCCGCACCTGATGATTTACGATACCACCTATGGCAGCGAGCGAACCCCGTTGCTCCGCGCCGCCAGCGCGATGGGAGCGCGTGGTGCGAACGGCTTATCCATGCTGCTGCACCAGGGTGCGCGGGCGTTTGAAATCTGGCACGGCCGCGAAGCGCCACTTGTTGCGATGCGTGCCGCATTAGTTAACAGATAGCTTCGGAGTTGGTGGCCGGCCGCACCGTAGGTTCAGCGTCGACCCGGCATGGCCTGGTTAGACCTTTAGTCATGCTTGAGCGGCGTGCCGAAAACCTTCGGACTCGGTTTCCCGTCGCCGCTACACTCTTTTACGAAAAACTTCTCGAGCGCGTCGCCATCTTTGACATTAAACGGTCCTTTGATTTTCTGGGCCTTGCGGCCGCTGATGCGGTACGAGATCGCCTTGAGTGGCTCGTGCCGATCGACTCTCCAAACGATTGTCACCTGCTGACCATCACTTGACCACTCCGCCCCAAACGCACCTGCACCGGTGTCGAGGAACTCCTTGATCTCCTCGAGCGGCCCAATCTTTTTGCCGTTGCCAGCGTCGGTTAGGTAAAGATGGAAATTTTCATCGCCAAGCTCGCCGCTGCCGTGGCCGGTGATGGCAATCTTCCCATCGGGGGATATACCATTGGCGATTGTGACGTACTCATCCGGCCCATACTGGTAATTCCAAGTAGCCAACACAGGGATAACCGGGAATAACAGTATCGACCCGAAAAGAAGAAGTCGTGGAGTGATCATTGGCTACATCGATGCGAGAGAAGTAGACGAGATGACGGAAGGGAAGGCGAATACTTTCGCCCAGCCGTGTCGCCGGCAGCGGCAGGTTTCATGCACATCGCCTTATGACGCGTTTTCTTTTGCCATTTCCTGGCCCCGCTTGGTGGCGGCGATGACCGCGGCACTGAGGCCTTGGGCGGTTCCGCGCTTGTTCATTTCGGCCAAACCCGCGGCAGTGGTGCCGCCTGGGGTCACCACCATTTTTCTGAGTTCTTCGGGAGTCATTTTGCTTTCGATGGCGAGCTGCGCGGCGCCCAGCACGGTTTGGGCTGCTAGCGTTCCGGCAACATCAGGCGGTAAGCCGCAGGTTTCTGCTCCCGCGGCGAGCGCTTCGATCACGGTATAAACAAATGCCGGTCCGCTACCGGCCAATGCCGTTACGGCGTCGATGTGGCCTTCGTCGACTTCCACAACCATTCCGACCGCTTCGAAAACCTTTCGAGCGATGCCGGCATCAGCGGCGGTGCAGCGCGGACCGCGGGCCAAGGCTGTAGCGGCGCGACAAATTGCCGATGGAGTGTTCGTCAGGGCACGCATGAGGCGCGCATGAGCCACGTGTTCCATGCTTTCGAACCGAACCCCAGCCGCGAGCGAGATGACCAGCTTGTTCTTCAACGCATCACGCAGATCGCGCAGCACCGGCAGAACCATTCCGGGTTTTACCCCGATAAAAATGATCTCCGCGTTCTCTGCGGCCTCAGCGTTACTGCCAGCCACAGCGATGGCGGTGTCGTTGACCAGGGCCTCGCGCGCCTGCTCGTTAGGTTCGCTCGCTACGATGCGGCTGGGAGAACAAAAGCCGGCTAAAACGAGGCCGCGAATGACTGAGCCGGCGAGTTTGCCCGCCCCAATGAACCCGAGCTGGTAGGTTTGAGATTCCATACGTATGCCGGATATTAAACTGATGGTGGGAGCAGGTGTAAACTTTGAGATCGGAGCCACCGATAAAACGGGGCCGGACCGCCCGGCTAATCGGACTGGCATCGATCTTGCCCAGGAGCTTCTGGAGCTCAAGCGCCAAAGGAATGCCGTGATCCTGGCGCACAATTATCAGGTTCCGGAATTACAGGATGTGGCCGACTTCGTTGGGGACTCGCTGGGGCTGAGTTATCAGGCAGCCCAAACCGAGGCCGACGTGATTCTTTTCTGCGGCGTCCATTTCATGGCGGAGACAGCCAAGATCGTGAATCCGGGAAAACGGGTGATCCTGCCCGACCTCGACGCGGGTTGTTCCCTGTCGGAATCGTGCCCGCCGGACAAACTCGAGCAGTTCCTTCGTGAGCGGCAGGAGAAGAACTATTACGTGATTGCCTACATTAATTGCAGCGCAGGCGTTAAAGCGTTATCCGACGTGATCTGCACCAGCGGCAACGCCGAGAAGATCGTCCGGGCCGCGCCGCCTGAGCGGAATATCCTGTTCGTGCCGGACCAGAATCTTGGAGCGTGGGTGATGGAGCGGACCGGGCGCAAAATGGATCTGTGGCAGGGGAACTGTTACATCCACGTCGAGTTCACGGCGCGGAGCATCAGCAAGATCCGCCAGGAATTTCCGAACGCGCCGGTGGTAGCTCACCCCGAGTGCACGTATGCCGTTCGGATGCTGGCGGATGAAGTTTGTTCGACCGAAAAAATGGTGAGCTTTTGCCGGAACTCGCCGGCGCGAGAGATCATCGTGGTGACCGAGGCGGGCATGCTGCATCGGCTGCGCAAAGAGATGCCGGATAAGATTTTCATACCTGGACCCACCGACAACTGTTTCTGCGGCGAGTGCCGGTTCATGAAAATGAACACGCTCGAAAAAGCATGCAACGCGCTCCGCAACATGGAACCGGAGATCACGTTGCCCGAAGTAATTCGGAAGCGCGCCGAAGTGCCGATTCTCCGAATGCTGGAGCTGAGTCGGTAGGTTGAATGGGTCAAAGCCGAAACGGCGAACCGGTCCGGCCACAGAGCGGTGTTGTTCCGCTTCCGCTTTTATTTTTTCAATGATTTAACTGCTCAACGTCCGCCTTCCGGCGGTTTTCCCTTGTCACTGGTGACTACCCACTTTTCAGTGGTGCCGAATGCAACGTCCGTCGATCTGGCTCATGCTCGTCATTCTCATGGCCTGCATGTTCTTTCTGCGGGAGCCCAGATTGCAGCGGTTTGACGATTCGTTCCTGCATTGGCTGTTAAAGAACGCGCCGGCCACGGGCGCTACGGTACCCCTCACGATTGTGGATATCGGCGGCGACTCGAGCCTGTCCAAGACTCGGGCACCCGCCCCGGCCAATGAAAATCCGGGGCAGGGTATCTCGCCAGTTGAATACGCGCTATTTCTCCAGGCCGCTCTGGAATTCAATCCGACGGTCGTGGCGTTCGAGCCGATCCTACAGTGGGATGGGCGGCAGAAGGATCAGGAGCAGATCTTTATGGACCAGGCAATGCGCGTTCCGAAGCTCCTGACGGCCGCGGAATTGACGGTGGTGACGGATCCCGACGCTCCTGTGGCCGAGATTCCGGCGTTTACGCAGGTCTCGGGCAAACGTGGCGGACTGGCCGAATTCTCTGGCATCGGCCGCCAGCCTAACGAGGATCTGCGGGTGCTATCGACCGTGGGATACATTAATATGCCGAAGGAAGTGACGGACGAAGTTCACGTTCCGCTTTTGTTTCAGTATCGGGGTGAGGTAATTCCATCGTTCGCGCTCCAGGCGCTGCTGCTTTGGATGCGAGTGACTCCGGCCGAGGTAAAGATCGACCTCGGTTCGTATATCTATCTGCCGCAGGGCAAAAAAATCCCGATCCGATCTGACGGCGCGCTACTCACGAACCCGAGCACTTTGAAGGGGGCGCGCACTCTGAAACTGAACGAGCTGCTGCTCGCCGCCCAGCAACACGAAAATAAAACGGCAGGGGCGAACCAGCTGGAGGACATTCGCGATCAGATTGTACTGGCGCGTGGTTCGTCGAATTCGGGGTTTGCGGCTGCGATCGCGACCGTGCAGGCGAACGCGTTTGTCCATCGGGTTCACTGGATTTTCGATGTTCTATTCGTCATCGCATTGTCAGCGGTGAGTGGCGTTGCCCGCCGCTTCTCCCGTATTGATCTTGTTCTCGCGGCGATCGCGGTATCGGCGGCTTACGCGATGGTGGCGATTGTGTTGGTATCACGGTGGTTCGTCTGGTTGCCAGGCGTCCTGCCGCTCGGCGCCGTTTGGCTGCTTGCTCTGCTCTGTCTATTTGCGCCGAGAGCCAAGGAAGATCCTGATCTGCCAACAATCGCGCCTCCACCGCCCTCGCCGTGACCGAAAGGAAATCGACCTTTCACATCCGTTAGGGCATTTTATGGCATCGAACGAATCCATCGAATCGCGCGTTGCCCGGCTTCATGCCGACGGGTTGATCGATCTGCATTTTGATCTGCCGATGGATCTCTACGAGAAGCGGAACCGATCCGGTGTTTTGACCTCTCACTTTCTGCCGGAGTTCGAGTCCGGCGATATGGGTGTTATCGGAGCCGCCGTTTATATCGAGGACCGGTATCTGCCGGAGCAGGGGCTTCGGGTCGGTTTAGGCCAGATCGCTCGACTGTATGCCGAGGTGGCGCAGACCGATCGGTTCGCCATTTGTAAGACGAACGACCAAATTTTGAAGGCGCGTGCGTCCGGGAAAATCGCGCTTTTGATCGCACTGGAAGGTGTCGAACCGTTAGGTGACGATCTGAACCTGGCCCGGGTGTTTTATGAGCTGGGCGTTCGGATCGCCTGCTTAACCCACGCCCGACGAAACGCCGCCGGGAGCGGCGGAATCTTCGCGCCAATCGGTTCTGCAAAGGATGGCCTGACTGCATTTGGGCGCGAACTTGTCTGCGAGTTCGAGCGGCTCGGCGTCATTCTCGATCTGGCTCATATTAATCCGCAGGGATTCGAGGATGTGATCAGCCTGACGAAAAAGCCGGTAGTCGTCTCGCACAGCAACGCCCGAAAGTTTTACGACATCGAGCGGAACGTTTCGGATGATCAGATCAAAGCCGTGGGAAGCCGTGGCGGCGTGATCGGCGTGAACGCAATCCTGGTCAGCGGGTCCCGAGAAAAAAGTAACCTGGACCATTACATCGACCATATCGAACACATCGCCAGCCTGATCGGGATCGACGGAGTGGGAATCGGATTCGATTTCTGCGAATACCTGTTCAATCAACTCCCGCCGAGCGTGGTTGCGGAGATCGAGAAGAAGTTGGCCTGTCCACATTTCATCCCGGATCTGACTAACCATTCACACGCACGTAATCTGACGCGGAAGCTGATCGAGCGCGGCTTTAGCGACGAGGATATTGAGAAGGTTTTGTTCCGCAATTGGATGCGCCTCTTCGCTCAGCTGCTCTAGGCTATGGAGCCAAGCGCAGGGGCAGAGGGCGAAGAGCAAATCTGAAATCTGGAAACCTGAACCTGAAACCTGAAGAACACCCTCACCTCAATCCTCTCCCTCAGGGAAAGGAGGAACGCCGCCTACCGACGCAAGGCTCCAATTCCCAGCGCCAACCACAAACATGGCGATTCGGTGAATCGCCGCTACCACTGCGATCGTTTACTTTCCTGATGGCGGAATGCTGATGGCATAGGCGATAAATGCGCAGATCACTACCATCAACGTCATGGACAGAATGAACAGCCAGTCCGCGAATCGTTCGAACCGTTTCATCTTCGATGCGGTGGGGGCTCGCAACGCGGTGTAGGACAACAATGAAGTGGTGAGAAACAGGACGGCGTCGAGCGCCAGGAGGTCGTCCGCTAGCGTGTCGGCTTTTCCGAGGGTGATGACCACGCGAACCAGTCCTATGACGGTAAGGCAGACGCCGACCATTGCCGCTGAGACGGAGAAGATGTGGATGCAGATGTTCTCTTCGCGCCGCGAGTTGTTCGTGCTGTTATTGTTGTCTTGCGGAGTCATGGCGTTGGTTCACTAATTTTATCCATCCAGCTACGGGCTGAACGTTCGACATTCATTAAATCAGTCCGTTCACTCCGATCCAACACCCATAGTGCGAGGTCCGATGCGCGGGATTCCGGTTAGGTGAGAGTTGCGTAGGGCGAGGACTCCTCTTTATATAGAGTGGGCTAACGGTCGGCTGGTTACATGAAATTCCTAAACCTCACGCGTCGCGTTGAGATCGGCGCCAATTCGTATTTCCTTGAGATCGACGGGCATCAGCTGGTGCTGGACAGTGGCATGCATCCCAAGTTCGAGGGAGAAGAGGCTCTCCCGAATCTGAAATTGATCCAGGAGCGACAGCTGGATGCGATTGTCGTTTCGCATGCGCACCAGGACCACATCGGCACGTTGCCGGTGCTGATGCGGCGACAGCCGCAGGCGCGGGTTTTCATGCCCGAAGCGACCGCGGCTATTGGCGATGCGCTGTTGCACAACTCGGTGAACGTGATGACCCGGCAACGCGAGGAACTCGGAGTCATGTTGTATCCGCTGTTCACCCATCGCGAAACCGAACGTGCAACGGACCAGTGGCAGTCATGCCCGATGCGGCAGCCGGTCACCATTTCAGGAGAGCGCGCGCGCCCGGACGAATCCGACGTGTTGACGTTCGAATTTTACGATGCCGGTCACGTGCTGGGATCTTCAGGTGTGTTATTACGCGGTCGCACCCAGAAACTCTTCTATACCGGCGACGTCAATTTTGACGATCAAACGATCATGCAGCCGGCGGCCTTTCCAGAGGAGGACGTGGACATTCTGATTATGGAATGCACCCGAGGCGATCATGCCACCGCGCCTGATTGGACCCGCGAAAGCGAGGAGCGACGCCTGGCCGCCGCAATCACAGAAGCATTCGACAGGGGCGGGTGCGTTTTGATCCCGGTATTTGCGCTGGGCAAGACGCAGGAACTGCTGGCGATGCTTCATAATTTCAGACACAGCGGAATCATGGGCGACTTCCCCATCTACATCGGTGGATTGAGCGCAAAGATGACGGAAATCTACGACAAGCGCTCCGCAATGAGCCGTCGCCATCTACCCCGGCTCCAGCTGTTGTCCGAACTGGATCCATTCGTGCTGAACGGCCAGACCATTCGCGATGCACCGGCGCGCCCCGGCCGCATCTACGCTTTGTCGAGCGGCATGATGACGCCGAAAACGCTATCGAACATTTTCGCGCGCCGTGTTCTCGAAGATCCCACGCATTCCATCTTTTTTGTCGGTTACGCCGATCCGTTATCTCCTGCCGGTATCCTGCGATCGTCGAAACCGGAGCAGGAAGTGGCGCTCGATTCCGATGAACCGCCCCAACGGGTGCGCTGCAACATCCAGGAGTTCCAATTTAGCGCCCACGCCTCGCGCGAATCGCTGATCGCTTACGGCCGGAAGCTGAAGCCGAAGAAAATCGTCCTGGTTCACGGCGATCCGCCGGCGGTTGATTGGGTTCGAGCGAAATTGTTGAGCGAATTACCGGGTGTGGAAGTCTTGGTGCCTACGCCTGGTCAGGAAATCGAACTTTAATGGCGCTGAATGCCGCGGCGGAACTTCGTTAGGGGGGCGTTGCTTCGGCGGTCACAGACCGCCGCTACAGAGACATGAAGATCGCTTCGTGGAACATCAATTCACTCCGCAAACGCCAGGACCGATTGTTTGCCTGGCTAACGAGCACTGATCCGGAGGTGGTTTGTTTGCAGGAGACAAAATGTCCGGACGACCAATTCCCGGAACTCGCGCTTCGATCAGCCGGTTATCACAGCGTTTTTCACGGTGAGAAATCTTACAACGGCGTGGCCATCCTTTCCAAAGCGGAACCGGCCGAAGTCCGCGTCTCGTTATGCGATGAAGTAGAAGATCCGCAGGCGCGCGTGATATCGGCCACGGTTGACGGCGTCCGGGTGTATTCAGTTTATGCGCCGAACGGACAGGCGGTGGGCTCCAGCGCTTACGAATACAAGCTGAAATGGTACCGGCGACTGCGTGATTGTCTGAAGCGTGATGCAGCCCGCATCGGAACGGATCGCATCGTCGTTAGTGGTGATTTCAACGTGGCGCCGCAAGATATCGACGTCCACGATCCCGCATTGTGGCGTGGAGCGATCATGTGCTCCGACGCTGAACGCGCCGCGTTTCAGGACCTTTGTAGCGTGGGGTTGGTCGATACCCTGCGCCTGCATCACAATGAACCGGGACTGTTTACGTGGTGGGATTATCGAATGCTCGCCTTCTCCAAGAATCGCGGACTGCGGATTGACGGGGTTCTCGCCAGCAAACCGTTGGCTAAGCTTTGTACAGACGCTGGTGTGGATCGAGACGTCCGAAAGGGCAAAGAGCCGTCGGATCACGCTCCGATTTGGGCAGTGTTTCGCATTTAATCCCATCTCCCGGTCGGTTGAGAAAACCGACCGGACAAATAGAATCTTATCATGCCGAAGGAAGAACAAATCGTGACCGAAGGCACGGTGACGCAGGTGCTGCCCGGCACCATGTTTCGGGTGGATTTGCCCGGCCGGCAAAATGTTCTCGCCCATATCTCCGGGAAGATGCGTAAGCACTTCATCCGGATCGTTCCCGGCGACAAAGTCTCCGTCGAACTCTCACCTTACGATCTTACCAAGGCCCGGATCATTTTCCGGGAGCAATAGGCGCTCGGCGGGGCCAGTTCGGAGCCACTGTTTCTAGCGGTTGCAACTATCCGCAATTGAATTACCTATTCGGCCCTGTATCACTCCGCGGTTGATGACAGACACAACCCCGCGGATAGTCTGAAACGAATTAAACCGGAGGAATCAATGGCCGAAGATAACAAAACCAATCGCGCGTCGGGAGTTTCCGATGCGCAAGACAAACTCGAAAACAGCAAGACTCACGCGCGCAAGGCGGCGGAGGAATTGAAGGGCGCTGCCGGCGCTATCGCCGGCGAATACCGCGGCAAAGCTGAACAGGCATGGGATGATGCTCGCGGTCGCGCTGAAGAGGCGTGGACCGATGCCCGGGATCGTGCTCGGACGTTTCAAGAAGACGCCGAACAGTACGTCCGTGAGAACCCGACCAAAGCAGTCGTTACTGCTCTGGGAATCGGCTTCGTGCTCGGAATGGTATTCCGGCGCTGATTGCCACTTCAACTAAATGGCTTTTCAGACCCTCCGCTCCCGCGAACCGGCGGGACACGGCGGGCTGATTGGAACCCTGCTGGCGCTAGTCACCGATTTCGCCTCCCTGGCGGAAAGTCGGCTGGCGCTGTTTTTGCGGGAGTCGAAGGGCGCTCTCACGCAGTTGATTTTGCTGGTGGCGTGCCTGTTGGCGGCGCTGCTGTGCGTTTTCCTGGGCTATATTTTCCTGCTGGTCAGCGTGATATTTGGAGTGGCGCGGCTGGTACAAATCTCCTGGATTTGGATCGCTTTGATCACTGCGGGCGCGCATTTTTTGCTCGCGATCGTCGCGCTGGTGCTGGCGCGGTTGAAAACGAAGAAGGCGCCGTACCCGGAACTGGCAGCAGAACTGAAGAAGGATCGTGAATGGCTAAAGAACCTCGACACGAGCAGTCGGCCGACGAGCTAAAGATCGAGATCGCACGCTCTCGTGACCGGGTGTCACGTGATTTGCGCGTGTTCCGGCGCGAAATCGACGTTCCGCGCCGCATCAAACGTTCGTTTCAGCGGCAGACCGGCGCCTGGATTACGGCGGCGGTCGTTGTCGGTGCGTTAGTGATCGTGCTGCCGGCGAGGCGAAAAGTCGTCGAGGTGGAAGGCAAGCCGAGGAACAAGGGCAAGCAGCCGAAGCTGCTGGAGGCCGGCTTCGCACTGGGCGTTTTGAAGTTCGCGGCGACGCTGTTGAAACCGATGATCGTGTCGTTCGTTACCAAGAAGATGCGCGGGTATACAGGCGAGTCCTACTCCGCACGGCCGAAGCAGCAGAGTCGGTTTTAGATTTACGACGCTACCGGCGTTCGTAATCATTGTGCTCGGATGACGGACAGGTCCACCGAGCTCCCGCCTTCACATCCCCTTCGTCACGTCGACGATTACCTGTCCATCGGACAGCGGGCTGGTGCTTCCGATGTTCACCTGGGAGTTAATGCTCCTCCGCTGTGGCGGTTGAACGGCACGCTGCAAGCGATCTGGCCCGACGCGCCGCCTCTGACCTCAGATGATACCGCCGCGCTGGCCGAAGCGTTTTTGTCCGACGCTCATAAGATTCAGGTCAATGAGCGAGGAGACGCGGATTTCGCCTATGCCAATCAACACGGCCGGTTTCGGACGAGTGTAGTTAGGCAGCGGCTCGGTATCGATGTCGTATTCCGGATCATCAACACGCGCGTCCAAACGATGGACGAGCTGCGTTTGCCCGAACACCTGAAGTTGCTGACGCGTTATCAGAACGGGTTGATTCTCGTCACCGGCTCGGTCGGAAGCGGAAAGTCCACCACGCTCGCGGCGTTGGTCGAGCAGATAAACATGGAACGCCGGGAGCACATCATCACTTTGGAAGATCCGATCGAGTATGTGTTCGAGCCGAAGGGATGTCACATCACCCAGCGGGAAGTGCACACCCACACCATTTCGTTCGGCGCGGCATTGCGAGGGGCGCTGCGCGAGGACCCGGATGTCATCATGGTCGGCGAGATGCGCGACCTCGAAACCATCTCACTAGCGATTACCGCATCCGAAACAGGTCACCTGGTCCTGGGAACACTGCACACCGGCAACGCGTCGCGAACCTTGGATCGGTTGCTGGACGTTTTCCCGGTCGACCAGCAGGAACAGATTCGGATCATGGTAAGTGAATCGCTGCGGGGCGTTATCAGTCAGCAGTTGATTCGCCGTCGCGATGGCGCCGGCCGTGTGCTCGCGCTGGAAACGCTGACGAACACGCCGGCAGTCGCCAATGTAATCCGGGAAGCCAAGACCTACATGCTCCCAGGAATCATTCAGACCGGCAAAAAGCAGGGCATGCAGCTGATGGACGATTCGCTGGTCCAATTATTCAAGGCCGGTCTGATCGATGCCGAAGAGACCTACGCCCGCGCCGAACAGAAGCAGGAAATGCGACAGCTCCTGAAGCAGCTGTAACCGCGGATTCCAAGCGCCAACATCCAATGAATTCCCAAGCTCTGAGTTTGAAACAAGCAGCGCAGCGGCGCGGCAGCAAGTGGTTACGGGATTGGTTATTCTCTGGAGCTTGGTTGTTGCGATTTGGAGCTTTTTCTCATGGCTTACCTTGATCAATTCCTAACCGTCATCGTTGAACATGGCGGATCCGACCTTCACATCGGGGAAGGTCAGCCGCCGAAGATGCGAAAGCACGGCGATGTGGTGCCGATTCGGGAAGAGCCGGTGTTGCGCGATGAAGCGCTGACCATGTTGAGCGAAGTGTGCGGCGAACAGCGGTGGCAAATGTTCGAAGAACGGGGTGATCTCGATTTCGCCTATGAAATGGACGCGGCTTCCCGTTTCCGCTGCAACTATCTCAAACAGGCGAACGGCTACGGCGCTGTTTTCCGGCTGATCCCGACGAAGATAGCAACTCTGGAGCAGTTAGGCATCCCGCCGGTGGTGAAGGAATTTGCCCATCTCCGCGGTGGCCTGGTGCTTGTCACTGGTCCAACCGGTTCCGGAAAATCGACCACGCTGGCGGCGTTGATTGATTACATTAACGAAAATTTCTCCAGGCATATCGTCACGATTGAGGAGCCAATTGAGTTTGTTCATCAGAACAAGCGGAGTGTCATTACCCAGCGGGAAGTTCCTGCCGATGCCGTCGCGTTTCCCGTCGCGCTGAAGGCGGCGTTACGCGAAGACGCGGACATCGTTCTCGTGGGCGAAATGCGCGACCTTGAGACGATCTCGCTTGCCCTAACCGCAGCGGAAACGGGGCTGCTGGTGTTTGGCACGCTGCATACCAACAACGCGCGTAAGACAGTTGACCGTATGGTCGACGTGTTTCCGGCGTCGCGGCAGGCTCAGGCTCGGACGATGCTGGCGAACTCGCTGCGAGGTGTCCTTGCTCAATTGTTGTTGAAGAAAACCGGCGGTAACGGGCGCGTCGCGGTGAACGAAATCCTCATCGCGAATGCTGCGGTGTCGGCCATCATCCGCGAAGGCGCGACGCAGAAACTTCAGGACGTGATCGTATCTGGAAAGTCGCAAGGCATGCAGTTCATGGACGACGCCATATGGAGTTTGTTGCAGCAGGGGATCGTATCGCCTCACGAAGCGTTCATGAAAGCCATCGACAAAAACCGGTTCAAAACGTTTTTGCCTCCAGAGGAAGAACATCTGGGCGATGCGGCCGGGGCTGTTCCCGACGACGAACAACGGGTCCGCGGGAATTTCACAAAGCGACTGGCCGCGCGACCGCTTCGTCGTTAACCGGGGCGGCGAGCCCGTCTCGTCCCAAAATTTTCCCGTGTGTGTCTCAATTGGCCATATCCCGGACGGAGCGCTGAATCTGCTGTGCTTGAGGCATGTAGTTGAATTAATGGGACGAGACCAGCTCATCATTGCGCCGAGCAGGAGTGGCATCGGCAATGCTGCTACGTTGACAGCGAAAAAAGTGGATGATAACGTCGCTACGATTTCCTAAACTCGGTAAACCGTAAATGGTTGGTAACGTGGAGATTCGAAGCACTTGCAAACCCTCCTGAACACGCAGGTCCTTGTGTTAAATCGCCT
Source organism: Chthoniobacterales bacterium (assembly GCA_045809745.1). GTDB lineage: Bacteria > Verrucomicrobiota > Verrucomicrobiia > Chthoniobacterales > UBA10450 > DATFCK01. The sequence goes on from JBJMXE010000037.1 coordinate 15,898, forward strand.
CTGGCAGGCGGTTAACATCTGCTCGGCGCGTCGTGCCTTCTCACTGGTCTACGCCGGGCACGCCCACGTGGTTTCCGCCGATGGCGCAGACAATTTCCTGACGCACGATTTCGACGGCTGGCGCGATTTCTCAGCTACTGCGCCGGAGCACGAGGTGGTGACTACGATCTCCTGGAAGATCCGGATCCCGCGCGTGATCGTGCTGCTCGTGTTCGATCGTCATCCGAAGAAGGAAGTGAAATTCACCCGGCACAACGTTTTCGAACGGGACAAAAATACTTGTCAGTACTGCGGCCACATTTTCGATCGGAACGATCTCAACCTTGATCACGTGATTCCGCGTGACCGAGGCGGGACGACCACGTGGGAAAACGTGGTTTGCTCATGCATTCCCTGTAATACCCGAAAGGGGAACCGATTGCCCCGTGAGGCGCACATGGCTCTGGTCCGTAAGCCGAAGCGGCCGAAATGGCGGCCATTTCTGCACGTCACCTTCTCGTCACCCCAGCACGAGAGCTGGCGCCACTTTGTCGATCTCGCCTACTGGAACGTCGAACTAAGCGATTAGTTTACTCTGATTCGTTTCGCTTCTGCGGCAAAAGCCCGCCTGGCCCGGTTAACTCAACCGCACGCTCCGATTCAACGACCAACCTGCATCACTGGTTAGGCCGAATCATCCGCTTGCTTGATCGCGATCAAGCCGAAGAATGTATTCTTCCGTCTCTTCGCCTCTGCCGTTGGCGAAACCTTTGTCGTTCCCGATGATTTTGAAACCGCATTTCTGCAGCACTCTTATCGACCCGATGTTATCGCTCGCTGCCCTGCCGAAAATCGGCCGATCTGCCACAAGGTGGAGCATTCTTTTGAGCGCCTCGGTCGCTAACCCTTTTCCCCAGAAGTCTCTTCCAAGCCAATAGGTGACTTCCATGTTTTCTCCATCCGGAAAGCACGCGATGTAACCGGCCACTTGTCCGTCGGCGACGATCGTCCTGTTCGTGTTTTGTGACGAACTCAAAATTTTATTCCAATGGGTATCGAAAACGACCTTGTCCTTTCGGTCTTTGCCGACGAATGCTGCCATCCGAATCGCTTCGGGGTCGAGTTGATGCTCATAGAAAATGTCGAGGTCGGACGACTCGACTTCCCGGATCTTGATACTCTCAAATCGGCTCATTTTTCGTGTCTAACATTTGGTTGGGCGCTCCTGTCATACTCGGTCGAGAACGAATTGAATACGAGGGTTAGATGGACTAGGTGCTGTCGAGCCGTCAAAATCGGTACAGGACAACTTCAGACTGAGTCCCACACGCCGGGCTACCGAGTCGATTGCCTCTGGAGTAAACAGCTGCCACTCGAAGTCTTCGTGCTCTCCGCTGGGGTAAATGAGGTTCACAAAAAGGCGATTCTCCTCTACCCGTTTCAGCTCGTGCACAGTGCCGGCAGGCACCTGAAACTCATGCGCACCTTCGTGAGCGTGAAAGAAATTTGCAGCCCATAGATCGAGTACAAGCCTGCCATGCTGCCGCAAGCCTAAGGCCAGCCGACGTAATACTGCTTCGTTCGTGGCAGCATCAAAGTGACCGAAGCTCTGACCCATGATTGCGATCGCATCATACTCGCACGGCTCCGGCGAATAATCGCGCAAATCGACATTGATATAGCGCGGGGAGCCGCTCAGTTCGCGAGCTTTGGCGAGCGCACCCGCATCGCGGTCAATGGCAGTAACGAGATAGCCTCGGTTCGCCAACGCTCGAGCGTGGCGGCCCATGCCGCAGCACACATCAGCGATGCGACGAAAATCCGGTAGCGGCGCTACCGCGCAAACGAAATCCGCTTCTGCTTCCGTGCCAGCATCTGAGATCGGCATGTGAAAGGACGCGAACCAGCGCTCCGAATAGCTGTTTGGGGGCAATCGAGTAATCATGGAACAACTAGCAGCCTAACGATAACCAAAGCTGCATCGTCTGGTTAGGTCTTCCGAGGCTGCTGGATCACACGTCGAAAGAAGTCGGCGACATCAGCGTTAATCCTTCTATCTGTTCCGTGGCCGATCGCACTATAAGTTTTGAATTGAACGGGCAACTTCTGCTCGCGGTAAACAGCCTGCACTGCTTCCCAACGATCGGGCATCATTTTTCTTCCGAACAGCTTGAAGATTAGCGACCGCTCGGGCTCGGGATACCCGTCGTCATAAAGAACCGCATCGTTATCATCCTGTTCCCCCATGTAGGCGAACTGGGGAATCCGACTATAAGTGGCGCGATCAAACGGGCGGCCGGTGATCTGTTCGTAATCGCTCAGCCCGAGCGGAAATTCGAGCCTTTCCGATCGCATCTCTTGTAGCGGGACCATAATGAAACCGTTTAGCCCTCCGTAGGCAGCGGCCGCCACAAGTTCGGGATGAAGAAAGGTGAAGTGATTGGCAAATTTGCCCGAGGCTGAAAATCCAGTGATCAATACCTTGTCACTGACGGGCCGACCGAGATCGGCAAGTCGGTGCTTCGCGTCCTGAGCCATCGCAACGAGCTGCAGATCGATTCTACGAAGCGGCCCTTCTCGAATCAGGATCGTGTCCCGATCGAGCATGTGAGTGTAGACATTTTCGATACTCTTTGGCCGCGGGAACACTGGAACTAGAAGGGGTATTCCCAAGTGATTGGCAACGGCATTACCGACGCCGCTGTCTTTCGCAGCGCGGACCGCCGCAGCACGATGAACTTCGAGATTATCGTCTGGAATTCCGGTGTTGTTCGTTTCGATGAGGAGATATTGAGGAGGGCCTCCTTCGACCTGTTTTGGCACGAATTTCAGGTAGGGGAACTCGTATCCCTTTTGTGAATCCGCAGGCATTTCGACCAGCTCTGCAGCAATTGCCGCCCGGAACACCGCAAACGAGACGAGAATGGATGTTATCGCCCCACACGTTCGCATAGACCTAGCGACAAGATCAGCCACCGCTCTGGGGGTGGCGAACTGATTTGAATGAAGCTGTTTCAATCATCAAAAACTGAGCTCGTACGCCGTGAAACGGTTGGCTGCATCTTCTCGTTAGGCCAGAGGATGATAAACTTTATCTCAGATCCTCGACGATCAAACAAGCCATGAAAAACCAAAGCAGGGCAAAAATGACGCATGGCGCTAGATAAAACGCCTGCTTTGCACCCAGAGCAAAGCATACCAGCAGAATGGAAAGCGGCATCAGGACGAGGTGAAGTACAACCCCTGCACTATTCAGGGCTGTCACCGGGAACCGGGGCGATGTCGTGGCGACCGAAAAACCAAAGTAAAGAGTGGCCAAGAACATCCCGACAAGCAAGGCGGCATCCTGCGAA
>JBJMXE010000038.1:0-10515 GCA_045809745.1 Chthoniobacterales bacterium
GTCCCAGGAATCCGCCCGCAATGCACTCTCCCATCAACATCCAGGACACTCATTCGGCGCCAGCGTCCCTCGCAGGATAACGGCCGAATTCGTGCGCGATGAGGTCGCGCGCGGCCGCGCCATCATCCCTGCCAACATCAACCACCCCGAATCCGAGCCGATGATCATCGGCCGCAATTTCCTGGTAAAGATCAACGCGAACATCGGCAACAGCGCCGTCGCGTCGTCGATTGAGGAGGAAGTGGATAAGATGCGGTGGGCGACCAAATGGGGCGCCGACACGGTGATGGATCTTTCCACCGGCAAGAACATTCACGCCACGCGCGAATGGATTATCCGAAACAGCCCGGTACCGATCGGTACCGTTCCGATCTACCAGGCGATGGAGAAGGTCGGGGGCCGGGCCGAAGAATTAACGTGGGATATATATAGAGACACCCTGATCGAGCAGGCAGAGCAGGGGGTCGACTACTTCACCGTCCACGCGGGGGTACTATTAAGATATGTCCCGATGACGGCGCGACGCGCCACCGGCATTGTGAGCCGGGGCGGCTCGATCATGGCCAAATGGATGCTGTCGCACCATCAGGAAAGTTTCCTTTACACGCATTGGGACGAAATCTGCGAGATCATGGCCGCCTACGACGTCAGCTTCTCGATTGGGGACGGTCTCCGGCCGGGCAGCATCGCCGACGCCAACGACGAAGCCCAGTTCGCTGAGTTGTACACGCAAGGCGAGCTAACCAAGCGCGCCTGGGCGCAACATGTGCAGGTGATGAACGAAGGTCCGGGCCACATCCCGATGCACATGATCAAAGAGAACATGGAGAAACAACTGGAGTGGTGCGACGAAGCGCCATTCTACACGCTGGGCCCGTTAACCACCGACATCGCGCCTGGCTACGATCACATCACCAGCGCGATCGGTGCCGCCATGATCGGCTGGTACGGCTGCGCCATGCTGTGTTACGTAACCCCCAAAGAACATCTTGGCTTACCTAACAAGAAAGACGTCAAAGACGGGGTGATCGCCTACAAGATCGCCGCCCACGCGGCGGACCTGGCCAAAGGCCATCCCGGCGCGCAGTACCGCGACAACGCCATCAGCAAAGCAAGATTCGAGTTCCGTTGGGAGGACCAGTTTAACCTTTCGTTAGACCCCGAGACCGCGCGCTCTTTTCACGATGAGACCCTTCCAATGGAAGGGGCGAAGAGTGCGCATTTCTGCTCCATGTGCGGGCCACATTTCTGCAGCATGAAAATAACCGAAGACGTGCGAAAATACGCAGCTGAGAACGCGATAGACGAAAGCAGGGCGATTGAACACGGCATGCGGCAGAAAGCCGAAGAATTTCAGCACAGCGGAGCAGAAATTTATACTAAACCATGATGAATGGAGCCGACTGGGGTGAGGCGACATAGACGGTCCAGTCCGCGAAGGTAGCGGATGAAGATGATGGGCATCAGCTTCGTCAAACACTTCCTCAGGAGGGAGCCAAATCGGCTCATTTCTGCAGCATGTGCGGCCCGCACTTTTGTTCTATGAAGATAACGGAAGACGTACGGAAGTACGCAGCGGAACATGCAATGAGCGAAGAAGCCGCGGTCGAGCAGGGCCTGGAACAAAAAGCAGCCGAATTTAACGAATCAGGCGCCGAGCTTTATTCGAAGGCTTAGGCTGTAGCCGCCTCGACCAGGCGAGGCGTTCTGCTTAGGTGTGGGAGGAGCCGGTTCCGTGGCCCGTAGCCTTGGCGAAGGAAGCAGCGCAGCGACCTGTTTCATTGGCACAGCTACTCTCATTTTCCCTTCAACCAAGTTCCGACGGCACGAAACATTACTCCGAGGAGAGCCCCTGGCCTTTCTTTGAGCGCAGCGAGCAATCGCGGACTCAGGTCCTGCTGCGGATTCTGCCAGGTTCCGGAAAGATGCACCGTCGTCCAAAGATATCCGCCTTTGACCCGTGGAAAAATCTCCTCCGGATCCCGCAGCCAGGCCAGATGCCGACGATCAATGCCAAGCAGGAGCATGCCGCCTAACGAATCATGGTCGAAACGGATCGTTCCTTCTATCCGGAACTTGCCGCGGTCTTCAATCGCGATGTTTCTCAGCTCGCCGCGACCTTCGTTCCAGCCAACTTCTGCGGCGCATTCGCTTAGTTGCAGATCTTCGAGGTCGGGTAGGTTCGTGACAGCTGCCACTTCATGGAGGAACGGCACGCCGTTCACCCTCCCGTCATTGACGCGCAGACGTCCCTCCAGCTGGGTGGTGTCCGGCTTGAAATCTTTTCCCGTCCAATGCAGGTTGCCTAAGGCCACGCCGTTATACTTTCCTTCCCAGTTTTTCGGTATCCAATCGCGCACCGGCAGCTGTTTCCAATCAAATCGAAAATCGATTCGTTTATCGCCACGCATTTCGGCATTGCCCTCGGCGTGAATTGCGCCCTGGCCGGAGCTGAGATCCAGCCGGTAAAGCTGGAACTGGGTGTGCGTGATCAACATTCTTGTCTCCCGCAACGGCAGATCGGGACTGAACGCGTTCTGCATAGTGCCCCCGTTAGCTTGATAGATGAAATCGCGACCGTGCGGCGTGATCAAAAGGCGCGTTCCGAAAATTCCACCTTTTTTATGCTGCAATCGCCACGTGATATCAGCCGGATCCGACCAGGTTCGTTTTAAATAGACTCGGTCAGGCAGGAAAACATGAAACCAGGGCTTGGCCGGTGAAGGTTCGGGTTTCGGCTCGTACTTCTGAATTCCGACGGTTCCCCGATCGATGTGAAGTTCGTCCAGTTGCCATCGACGAAGCAAGACCCCAAGCGGATTGAAACGCCCGGTAATGCGGTGCGCATCGATTTGGGTCATTGCTTTCCGCCCTTGTGCCGCCTCGAAACTATCGGCTTCTGCACTGACAAATCCTGTCCGTCTGATCGCGCCGAACGATGAAGTCGGGAAATGAAGGCCTTTGGCCGTTTCTTTCTCGAGCTCTGCGCGAAAGCCTGGGCCTTCCACGTAGCGGGTGAGGATCGGATTGATCAAAGCAACCGTCGCCCCCGAAATAATCAGGAACGTTACCATGAGGATCAGTGCGATCGTCCAGATCCGGTGGCGACGCAGCTGTACTATCATCGAATTAAAATCGCAGGGCGAAGGGGTGGAAGGGGTCACGCATTGGCAGATCGACTGTCGGAAAGAATCGCTAGTGAAGCGGCAAAGAAGAAACTCCTAACCACCGAAAGCTTTCGGGGCTGTCCGGCACCGTGGATTACGTGCGCACCCCAAAACGGGAAATCGCGGCACCAAGACCGCTCCCACATTGGATTCACGGCCGCGGCCCCGGCGTCTCCGTATCAACCGCTGCTTCTTTGACAGTGTTCCCGATGGAACGCACCGCGGCTTTGATCTTCTTTTCCGAGCGGCTCTATTCCCATCTATATGTGTCCTTTGACTTCCTTAAAGTGTAGCGGAGCCGAACGGGTCGTGGTTAGGCCCCGCCGCCGCAGTCACGTGGCGGAATGGGAAGCTAGCAGCTTCCCTACAGTCGGATTTGATTTGTTGGATTCCATCATGAGCATGATCATGAGCATGATCATGAGCAGGAAGCAGGAGAGATAAGTGGGACGACACGGAGGTCGTCCCTCCATTCGCCTCTATCAGTGTCCATTCGTGGTTAGTCCTGGTCGAGATCGCCCAGCGGCCTAACGCTTGGTGAGATCCGGCTGCCAGTCCGGTTCGCCGGCACGCCATTTAACGAAGGCGATCCAGTCGGTCGAGAGCGCATCGCTCTGACTGCGGGTTGAGCCGATTCCGTGGCCCGCCTCGCTATCGATACGCAAAAGCACCGGGTTCGGCCCCTTCAACGCCATCATGGCGGCGGCGAATTTCGCCGGCTCCCACGGGGCGACGCGCGGATCGTTAAGCCCGGTCGAGATCACGATCGCCGGATAGTTCGCTCCCTTTTTCAGATGGGCGATCGAATCCATGTCATACAGATTTTTAAAGCCCTGCTCCTTGGTCACGGTGCCGAACTCGGGAATGTTATCCGGCCCGTTAGCCGTGAACTCGGCGCGCAGCGTGTTGGCCGCGGGCACGATATCCATCACCCCGGCGAAGAGATCCGGCGCGGTTTCCATTGCCCGGCCCATGGTGATGCCGCCAGCCGAGCCGCCGATGATAAAGAGCTTCTTCGGCGTGGCGATGCCACGGGCAACCAAATCCTTGCCGCAGGCGACCAGATCCTGCCAGGTATTGTGCTTGTTGGCGTCTTTGCCGTCGAGATACCAGGAATGGCCTTTGATGGAGCTGCCCCGCACATGGCAGATGGCGTAGGTAATGCCTTCCTTCATCATCGCCGCGCGGCGGGAGGAGAAATCGGCCAAATTCGTTATGCCGTAAGAGCCATACGCTTCCATCACGGTGATCTGCGGTGTGGGCTTGCCTTTCGGCTGGATGAGCGATACCGGCACCATCACGCCATCGTATGATTTCGCCTCCAGATCGCTGATCGTGTAATCGTCGGGATTAATGTCGCCATGTTTGCCGAGCTTCAGATCGGCGAATTTCCCGCTCGTCGAATCGTAAGCATAACCGGTCGGCGGCAGCACCCAGCTCGACAGAGTGATATCGATACCGGGCTTGCGCGGATCGGTGAACGCTTCGGAGATATGGCCTTTAATGGGCAGGTCGATTGTCTCGATCTTCTCGCTTCCGTTAGGCACACGCAGAAGCTCCGAATACGCTCCCTTCCGGGCCAGAACATAAAGCGCGTCGGAGGCGGCATGGATCGCCTCGAGCACACGATCGGGTTGGGCTGGCACGATGACGCGCGCGTTCGACATCGGCTGGCCGGCCTGTAGTGCCAGAACCTTGTAGGTCGGCGCGTCTTTGTGACTGAGAAGGAAGAAGTCCTTTCCGAGCACGTCTGCTTTTGTAATGTCGTCGTCGCGGTCGAAAAGAAGTTTCCACGGCGCGTCCGCGCGCGTCGCATCGGCTGCGGGTGCGGTCCACGCCTTCCATTCCGGCTGTACGCCATTGATCGAAAGCAACGCGGCGTCCGGCGAGCCCGGGGAGGTGACGACTAACGGAAACGTTTCGGGCGCGATTTCCGCGTTTTTGGCGATTCCCGGTCCGGCCACTGCGACCGGCGCCCCGGCCAGATCCCAAGCAAAGGCCTTGGAGCCTTTGTATTTTTCAGTCGGCGGATCGGACGGCTTCAATTCCTTTAGCTGGTTGAAGAACAGCGTCTTGGAATCGTCACTCCATGAGCTCGCGCCGAATTGCACATGCAGAATTGGTCCGGCGACCTGTTTGCCGGTGGCGGCGTCGTAAACAAAGAGCGAGGCGTCTTCGGAGCCGCCTTGCGAAATGCCCACGGCAATCTTGGCCCCATCCACCGAGGGCAGAATGTAGTTCACCGCGTATGGCTTGCCGCCGTGTTCCTTCATCACTGCTTCGATATCGACGATCTTGCGTGTGCCTTCGGCGTCGCGAACCATGACGTCGAAATTGTTAGCCCCGGGCTGCCGCTCCTCATAAAAGTCGCGCCCGCCGAAGCTGGCGTAATTCTGGATCGCATCGAAGCTGCCGCTGAAGTCTGCCACCCGCTTCGCGAGCGCCGCGCGCGGAGCGATGGAATCGAAAAGGCGGCGCGTGTAGTCGCCCTCTTTCTTCATCCAGTCCATGGTTTCAGGCCCAAGCTTTTCCATGTCGCGATAGTCATCGGTCACCTTCTGATCCCACAGCGTCTCGGTAACTGGCTTGACCGGCGGCGGCGGCGGTTGGGCGGGCGTTCCCTTTGCAGGATCCGACGGCGCAGCAAAGGCAATCGACGCCGCAACCAGAACGCCAGCCAGTGCGCCAAAAACGAAACGGGATTTTATAAACTGCTCCGCCGGGACTCTTTTCGAATTCATGGTGAGAAGAGTAAAGCCCATGCAGAAGCCGGCGAACAGGGGAAAAGCTGAAAGCTGAAAGCGGAAAAAGCAGTTGAGGCGTTGAGTGGTTAAGGGGTTGAGATGAAGCGCCGACAAGTGAAGCGGAAAGCGGAAGAAGAAGTTGAGAGGTTGAACAGTTGAGCAGTTGAGATGAACGGCAGGAAGAAGCGTCGCCGAGCACGAGCAGGGCTACGATTACGATTACGAGCTAGCCACAGCGAGTCTTCGACAGGAGCAGGACAAATAAGTGGGACCAACCACCGCTGGCCCGTTCGGCGTCGCGGCCCGAGGCAGGTACTCATATATATATATATATAGCGGACAGCGTGATTCGTTCGTCAGCCCGTGTAATTCACCCCCGATTTCCGGAGCAGGACAAATAAGCGGGACGACGAGCAGGCCATTGCTCCATATCTCGGACTGGTTTGGTCGACTACGATTGCGAGCACGAACAGGAGAAATAAGTGGGAGGACACGGAGGTCATCCCTCCAGTCGCGTCTATTAGCGCTCCCGCATGGCGCGCGGAGTGGGTCTCTCGCCAGTAGGCATTGCCTGCACATTTATCACTTCAGTTATCGAGCCACGCCGGGCGTCTTGGGAAAACCGGCGTAACGGGCCATTGCTTGCTGTTGATATTTCCCCGGAGCGCTCTATCAAACATGAAGAACCGGTCACCCACAGGGAATTCCTAAAGTCGGGAGAGCACGCGCGGTAAGAACATTAAGTAAGCATTTCACTTGTTGTTAGGCTGGAAACGAAATCAGCACCGTTTAGTGTCAAGCAGCGCAATAATCACATGACGACATTCGTGCTAGCGGGCGGTGGCAGCCTTGGCGCCGTCCAAGTCGGGATGCTAAAGGCGCTGGCCCGAGAACAGATCGTGCCGGACTTGGTAGTCGGCGCTTCGGTCGGCGCGATCAACGCCGCTTACTACGCCGCCGATCCGAGTGAAAAAGGAGTGGAACGCCTTGAGGCTTTCTGGCTCAAGCTGCGCCGGTCGGATATTTTTCCGCTGTCGCCCCTCGGCAGCATCCTCGGCCTGTTCGGCAGAAGAGATCACATCGTTAGTCCGGCACCGCTTCGATCCCTGATCGAATCGGCGGTTCCTTATCAGCGATTGGAACAGGTCCGAATACCATGTCACATCGTCGCCACCGATGTGCTGAAGGGCACGGAAACCGTGCTCTCCTCGGGTTCAGTTGCAACAGCGGCTCTGGCCAGCGCTGCCATTCCCGGCGTTTTTCCGACCGTAACGATTGAGGGACGCCATCTAATGGACGGTGGAGTGGCTAACAACACCCCGATCTCCACCGCATTTGGGTTGGGAGCAAAGCGCATCATTGTTTTACCAACCGGAATGTCATGCGCCCTGAAGACACCTCCGCGTGGAATAGTGGGACTGGCGATGCACGCGCTCAATCTGTTGATCATGCGTCAACTGGTGACGGATATTGAGCGTTTCTCTTCCCGCTGCGAATTAGTCGTTATTCCGCCGTTATGCCCGCTTGCAACTACCGCCTACGACTTCTCCCAGTCGGGCGCGCTAATCAGGAGCGCTGAAGCGGCGACTCGACTCTGGCTGAAACAGAACGGGTTACAACCATGTGGCGCGCCACCAGCACTGTTGCCGCATGGGCACTGACGCTAAGGAAAACTGAAAGCTGAAAACTGAAAACTGAAAGCTGAATGAGGTTGAGCGGTTGAGATGTTGAAGGGGTTGCAAAGAGAAAGCGGAAACCCGAACGCGAAGCTGAAAACTGAAAGCTGAGAATGAGGTTGAGCGGTTGAGATGTTGAAGGGAGTGCACAGAGAAGGCGGAGAGCAAGCTAAGGATCACGTCGTACGCTCGACCTCACCGCGGCAGGCCGCCGCCGTCAGCTCGTCATTGGCCTAACGATCTGGCGCCGTCCCTGGCGGCTTTGGCCAGGCGGGCAATGATTGCGTCCCGCGTGTCATCGTCGGCGGCGGAATCGGAGACGAATGCGGCTACGGCCAGGTGCCAGCCATCGGGCAGAGTGATAATGCCGATGTCGTTAGTCGCAGAGGTGATGCCGTTACGCGTGCCGCCGGTGCCGGTCTTGTGGGCGACTACAGTTTCGGCAGGCAATTCGCCTTTGAGTCGCTTGGCACCGGGGATCGCTTCGGTCATCAACTTCAGCAGCAGAGCCTGGCTCTCTCGCGACAGGCCACGTTGAGATTGCAAGGCGGCGAGCAGGGCGAGCGCACCTTTGGGCGTCGCCCAGTTTCGATACTGCGTTTCCCAGTCACGGCCGATTTCCTTTTCGTAGTTAACGACCTGGATGTTCGGCACATGAATTTCCTTCAGGAAGGACATGACACTGCTCGGACCGCCCATCAGTTTCATGAGCACATCGCTGGTGCTGCCATCGCTCTCGCAAATGGTGTAGCGGAGAAGTTCCGCGATCGTTAGTTCGGTCCCATTCGGATATTTATCGCGTACTGGGCTGTACATTCCGGTTCGCACAAAATCGCTCGGCTCGACCTTTACTGGCTGATCGAGCTTCAACTGTCCGCGATCAATTCGCTGCAACACCGCCATCGAGATCGGCAGCTTGTACACGCTATGCATCGGAAAATGCTCGTCGCCGTGCAGGTCCGCCGTTTCGCCCGACTCGAGGAGTTCCACCGCGACGCCGACGCGTCCTTTCGCCGCGACAGCAATCTTTTCAAATTGGCTTTGCAAGCCAGGGAAAGGGAGCGTGGCGGCGAGAGTGGCAGCAAGAAAGAAACTCCGTTGCACTTCCGCTCAGGGTGACAAAGGTGTGAGTTTATATGCAAGACGCTTCTGGTCAGGCAGGGGCGTTTGACGCTTGGGCTGGCACTTCGGATAGTTCGTGGTGGGGTCCGATACGCAACGGGAAGTCAAGCTCGAGATCGTGCATGTTCTCTTTCTTGACATTGTTGGCTACTCCAAGGCTCTCACTGACCAGCAGCAGCAACTGGTTGATCAACTGAACCAGGCCGTTCGTGGTTCAGAGGAATTTCAAAAAGCCGCCGCAGCCGATCGGCTGATAAAAATTCCAACCGGCGACGGAATGGCGCTGATTTTCTACAATAGCCCCGAACAACCCGTGAATTGCGCGACGGAGATCAGTCGGGCATTGAAGAATTCGTCGTTGCCCGTGCGCATGGGCGTCCACAGCGGTCCGGTCACAGCGGTCACCGATCTGAATGACCGAACTAACGCGGCCGGTATCGGAGTCAATGTCGCCCAACGACTGATGGATTGTGGCGACAGCGGCCATATTCTGCTGTCAAAAAGAGTCGCCGAAGATTTGCAACAACACAGCCGGTGGCGTGCGCATTTGCATGACCTGGGGGAAGTCGAAGTCAAGCACGGTGAGCGCATTCATGTTTTTAATTTCTATACGCATGATGTCGGGAATCCCGACCCGCCGAAGAAACTGAGTGGCGCCGCGGTAAAGTCTCCTTCAATCAGCCCACCCGCGGCGAAGAAGATGACAAAAGGACAAAAGCCTTCAATCTGCGTCCTGCCTTTCGCGAACATGAGCGGCGACCCGGAGCAGGAATATTTCAGCGATGGAATCACTGAAGATATCATTACCGATTTGAGCAGGATATCGGCGCTCCACGTGGTATCGCGGAACACGGCTTTCACGTTCAAAGGAAAAGCAGTGGATCTGAGCCGAGTGGCCGAGCAATTACAAGTTAACTACGTGGTTGAAGGAAGTGTGCGCAAAGCGGCGGGCCGGGTTCGGATCACGGCGCAATTGATCGACGGCGCTAACGACGGGCATGTCTGGGCCGAACGTTACGACCGCGACCTGCACGATATCTTTGCGATTCAGGATGAGATCTCGCACGCCATCGTCGCCGCGCTCAAACTGAAGCTTCTTCCGGAGGAAAAGAAAGCGATCGAGCAGCACGGCACCGAAAACGTCGAAGCCTACAATTTACTTTTAATGGCGCGCCAGAGCTACGCGACGGCGTTCGAGGGCGACGGCCGGCGGCTCGACGGCATTATTCGGATGTGCAAGCGAGCGGTGGAGATCGATCCTAACTATGCCGATGCCTGGGCGTTAATCTCATTCTGCGAAGTGGCATTGCGCGCCACCGTGGGCCGTAAGGAAGGTGACGCCGGACTGGCAGCGGCGGAACGAGCCCTTGCGCTCAATCCGGATCTCGCCGAAGCGCATGCGGTAAAGTCGAGAATATTGGCTGAAGAGGGTCGCCTCGACGAGGCCGATCGCGAAGTCGGTATCGCCTTGCGGCTCGATCCAGACTCTTATCAGGTTAATCGGAGTGCCGCTATTCTGAGATTCCGACAGAAGAAGCTACAAGAAGCCGCCGCTTACTGGGAGGCGGCGTTTACACTCGAAGAAAGTGATTTCGGAAGCGGCGGGATGCTCATTACGGTGTATACCGCTCTCGGTCAGCACGACGCGGCTCAGCGGGCTGCACAAATGACATTGGAGAAATGTGAAAGAATCCTGAGTCAGGATTCGCATAACGGGTCGGCATTGGGTCACGCAAGTGTCGCACTGGCGGTAACAGGAGAGCGTGAACGCGCCAAGGAACGGATGGACCGCGCGTTGCTGGTCGA
>JBJMXE010000039.1:0-59007 GCA_045809745.1 Chthoniobacterales bacterium
GTTCTGGTTACCGCAATCCTTGCCTTGGTTTGGCTGGCGAGTTTAACCCTCGGACTGCGCAACCTGTTTAGTTAGGGCGGCCCGGCGGCGCGGAGGTCTGATCCAGACCGCCGCGCTCAACCTCTATCAGAAACACCCAGCCGGTCCCGGCCGTGGAGCGCAGTCAAATCCAACATCGGTCCGAGAGGCACGATGCCGGTGGGATTAATCTCGGTGTGGGTAACGTAGTAATGCCGTTTGATCTGGTCGAAATTCACTGTCTCGGCGATCCCCGGTTGCTGGTAAAGATCCATCAGGTAGCCCTGCAGATTCGGATAATCGACAATTCGCCTGATGTTACATTTGAAATGCCCGTAATACACGGCATCGAACCTAACGAGCGTGCAAAACAGCCGCCAATCAGTCTCGACGATGCGATTACCGAAAAGATAGCGGCTTCCGGCCAGCCGTTTATCGAGTTCGTCCAAGGCATCGAATACCCGGCGGCATCCGCGTTCATAAGCCCGCTGACGAGTGGCAAATCCAGCGCGATAGACTCCGTTGTTTACATTTTCGTAGATGAAATCCGAGAGCTGATTCTGCTCGGATTCAATGTCTTTTGGAAACAAATCCAGATCCTTGTTTTTGGCGACGGCATTAAAGCGATCGTTGAACATCCGGCAGATATCGTCTTCGCAATTGTTAACGATCTTGCCGGTCCCTTTGTCCCACAACGCCGGAACTGTGACGCGTCCGTCGAAGTTGGGATCGGTCGCGGAGTACGCTTCGCCCAGATAATGAAATCGGTTTACTGGATCGGTTGATTCAAACTCGACGCCAGGCGGAATCTTTCCGGAAGGATCACGAAACGCCCAGCCCTTCTCATCCCGGATCGGATCCACGATCGTTAGGCCGATCGAGTCCTGCAACCCTTTCAGGTTGCGAACGATCAAGGTGCGGCTGGCCCACGGGCAGGCCAGGGAAATGTAAAGATGATAACGGTTCGGAGCCGTCGAATAAGCCGTGCTTCCGTCGGCCGAGATCCATTCACGAAAGTTGTCTTCCTGCCGCTGAAATTCACCGGCTTCCGAAGTTTCAGCTGCGAACTGTGGATTCATGGCGAGTGGTTTTGTCTGCGCGGATTGTCCGGATCGAAGCCGATGATTCGTCCTCAATTAAATATAGCCACGCTCCCGTAACAACGGTTCGCACAATAAAACGGCGAGCGTGCAAGGACTGTCCTTCATCCGGCCGTTCCGCGCCATCTTCACCACGTCTTCGGCGGCGAACAGCTGCACTTTAATCTCTTCGCTCGGCTCGGTGTCGGGTTCCCGTGTCACCTCAACATTCTCCGCCAGAAAAACGTGACACTTTTCATCGCTGGACGACGGCGCGGTAAAAAAAGAGCCGACGCGGGTCAATGCTCCGCAGGTGGCGCCGATTTCCTCTCCCAATTCTTTGCGCACCACTTCTTCCAGGGAGGCGTCGCCGGTGTCGTGGGTTCCGCCGGCCGGTACTTCCACGCACCACTCGTCCACCGGATAGCGATACTGGTTAACAGTAACGATCTGACTGTCGCGCGTCACCGGCACGATGATCACGGCCGGCGCTCGCTCCAGATAGGCGTAGTCCATCTCTTTCCCGTCCGGCACGGCCACCCGATCAACCCGCAGAGCCAGCGTTTTGTTCCGGTAAGGATGATCGGTTTGGAGAACCTGCCAGCGTAATGCAGCGGCGTTAGGCTTGGTGTTGGTAGTCACGGTGCCGCAGTCTGAAGGGCGCGCACTGTCCAGCCGGGGACGACGCCCCCGGCTACGATGCTATTCGACTCCGACCGGCTCCAATTCCCGAGCCGGGCTCGCCGCCGGCGTCGGAGCGCCTTCTGGTTCGTGATGGGTATGCGCGCTGCGCAGGAATGGAATCCGATCGAGCACATGTTCCTGAAACCATTCGAGCCAAAGATAGATGACAGGGGTAACGAAAAGCGTGACCATCTGGGAAAAGATCAGGCCGCCTACGATCACCAAACCGAGCGGCCGGCGGGATGAAGCGTCCTGGCCGAATCCGAGCGCGAGGGGAATAGCGCCCATCAACGCCGAAAGGGTTGTCATCATGATGGGACGAAAACGTTCCACGCTGGCTTCGTGAATGGCCGACCGCAGATCCCAGCCTTCGTCGATCCGTTGCAGCGCGAAATCGACGACCATGATTCCGTTCTTCTTCACGATGCCTAACAACAAGAACAGACCGATCACGCTATAAAGCGACAGCGTCGAGCCAAAGATCCAGAGCGTCGCCAACCCGCCAACCACCGCGGGCACGATCGCGGGAAACAACACCGTGATCGGATGGACATAGCTCTCGTAGAGAATTCCCAGGATCACATACATCACGAAAATCGCGCCGAGCAGGAGTAGCGGCAGGGCGCTGAACAGCTGTCGAAAGACAAGAGCTTCGCCCTGGAAAGTCGACTGAACGCTCGGCACTTGTTGATGCACCTGAGCGAACGAGTCTTCGATGAACTTTGTCGCATCACCGATCGCCACTCCGGGCAGCAGATTGAAATTGATGGTAACGCTGGTGAATTGATCGAAGTGATTGACTGCCTGTGGTCCGACCACCTGGCCTACGGTGGTGACTGCGCGCAAAGGCACCAAATCAGCCGGAGCGCCCGTGGTCGTAGTGGCATTGCCGCCGCCGCTGCCACCGCTGCCGCCGTTCTGGCCGATCGTGCTGCTGTTATTGCTCCGCACATACAGATTGTTGAGGTCGGCCGGTTCCGCTCGCTCCTGGTCTTTCACTTCCAGAATCACCTGGTATTGGTCATCCGGCTCTTTGATTAAATAAACGTAGTTCTGCGAGTAAGCATTCTTGAGCAGACTTTGAATGGCGGAAGTTGAAACGCCATACATCGCCGCGCGCTCACGGTCGATGTTCACGGTGAGGTTAGGCGTGTTGTTGTAACGGTCGGACCGCACCGAGGCGAACCCTTTGAATCCGCGCAGCTTCGTCATCATTTGATCGGCAGCGTTGTAAACATCGTCCGGAACAATCCCGCTAATGGTGTAGGCGTACTGACCCTGGGTTTGATTGGTCGCGCCGACATTGATTTGCAGAACCGGACTTGGCGAGATGACCGCGGTTAGTCCGGGAATCGTGCTGATCGATTTTTGAAGACGCAGCAGGCACTCCTCGATCGGATCGCGCTCCTCCCGCGGTTTGAATACGCAAAAAACAATTCCCTGAGACGAAGCGCTTCGCGATCCGGACCCAACGTTGGTGAAAAATTGCGCAACGCTTGGCTCGGCCTCGACCTTCTCGTTCACCAGTTTTTGAAACGCCCGCATCTGTGCGGGCGAGGTCCCTTCCTGGGCGATGAAAACGCCGCGGGCAAAGCCGCTGTCTCCGACCGGAAGCAAAGTGAACGGCAAATGAGTGAAGAAAAACCAAAGGCCGAGCATGCAGGCGACGAGGATCGGCACCGTTAGCCAGGCGCGATCGAGGAATTTGTCGAGCGCGCGACTGTACCACGCGATCACGCGCTGGATAAAATCGCTGGTCCAACCTTCCATTCGGGCGCGTTTATGGCCGGCTTTGCGTTCGCCAAGAATCCGCGCGCACATCAGCGGGGTAAGCGTTAACGACACCAAACCGGAAGCCAGGATGGCGACAATGATGGTAATGGAGAATTCCCGGAAGATTCGGCCGAGCAATCCCGGCAGAAAGACGAGCGGGATAAACACCGCTGCCAGCGACAAGGTCATCGACAGAATGGTGAAAGAAATTTCGCCGGCGGTACGGTAAGCGGCGGTAAGAATGGATTCGCCGTGCTCGGCCCGGCGGATCACGTTTTCCAAAAACACGATCGCGTCATCGACCAGGAATCCGATGGCAAGGGTCAGCGCCATCAAAGTCAGGTTGTTGATCGAAAACCCGAGCAAATACATGACCGCGAAGGTCAGCAACAGGGAGAGCGGCAAGGCGACTGCCGGGATCAACGTGTCGGTAGCGCGGCCGAGGAAAACGTAGATCACCATTACCACCAAAACGAAAGCGATCATCAGCGTCGTCCGCACGTCGTGAACCGAATTGACGATCGTTTGAGAGCGATCGAACACCGGGATAAAGGCAATTGAGCCCGGCAGACTGGCGCGCAATTCCGGGAACAGCGCTTTCACCGAATTCGCGACCTCCACCGCATTCGCTCCGGCCTGACGCGAAACCGCGAGCACCACAATCGATCCGGGCGAGTGGCCGATGCCGCGGGCCCAGAAAAAGCGGGAAGTGCGTTCGTCCTGCACACCTTGTTTGACCTCAGCGATGTCCCGCAAGTAGACGGGCGAACGGTCCTTGTTCCGGGCGACGATTAAATTGCGATATCCTTCGGCTTGATTGATCTGCCCGTTAGGCTGCAGAACAAAGGTCTGATGCGGGCCGTCGAACTGACCTGCGCCGGAGTAGACCGTCCCCGCTTTGATTGCGTTGGCCAGGTCGTCCATGGTTAGGCCGCGTGACGCCAGCGCCGCCGGATCGGCTTTGATGCGAATGGCACCCTGGACTCCGTAAATGTTTACCTGGGAAACGCCCGGCAGAATCGCCATCCGTTGGGCAACCACGGTCGAAGCGTACTTATATAGATCGCCGTCGGTCAGCGTGTCCGACATTAGGCCGAGAAGATAAACCGCCTGGTCGTTCGGATTAGTTTTGGTAAAGGTCGGCGGACTGGGCAGATCGACCGGTAATTTGCCGGTTGCGCGCTGGATCGCCGCTTGAACGTCGGTAGCCGCATCGGTGATGCTTTTGCTTAGGGCAAACTGAAGCGTCAGCGAGGTGTTCGCCTGCGTGCTCGTACTGGTGATGATGTCGAGCCCCGGAATCTGGAGAAACTGCTTTTCCAGCGGGGTGGCGATGTTATTCGCCATCGTGGTCGGATCAGCTCCCGGATACGCGCAGGTGACCTGAATGATTGGATAATCGACCGCCGGCAGGTCGTTAACCGAAAGTTTACCGTAGGTGGCCAGCCCGGCGACTATGATCGAAAGGGTCAGTAATACCGTCATCACCGGCCGGCGGATAAACGGTCCGGACAAACCCGATCCGGTGACCTCAATCAATTTGCCGCCTGGCGTATTGTGCGGCGCAGTCGCGGACTGCGAACGGGTGTGCGCTTTCACGGCGTGTTCGCCGTTACCGGAACCGTCGTGCCCGTCCCCAGGATCCATTTACAGAGAACCGGTTGCGGCAACTTTAGCGCCGCCGTTTTCTTCGGGCCCGTTGTAAGGTTTCGGATCGACATGGCTCCCGGGCGCGAGTGCCAGTTGTCCGGTCACCACGACAGTTTCATCGGGTTGCAATCCGGACTCAACCACCATGAGGTCGCCATCCTGACGCTGGCCGGGTTTCACCTGCCTTAAATCAACGGTGTTGTCCGGTTTCACCACGAACACGAAGGGACCGCTCTGGCTGATCTGCACCGCTTGCGAAGGCACCAGCCGGGCTTCATTCAACTGATCCAGAATGAAACGAACCCTAACGAATTGCATTGGCCAGAGTGCGTGATCGGGATTTGGCGTTACCGCCCGCGCCTTTACCGTGCCTGCACCCGGTTGAACAGCCGTATCAATAAAATACAAATCGCCGAGACGAGGCGCGAAACTACCGTCCGGCGCGCGCGTTTCCACCTTCACGTTAGGCCCGCCCAAGTATTTCTTAACGAATCCCAGGTCGGTTTCGGCGACAGTGAAGTCGGTATAAATCGGATCGAGTCCCTGAATTGTCACCAGTGGCGGAGTTCCCGGTCCGACAATGTTCCCCACGTCGACATTACGCAGACCGACTCGCCCGTTAATTGGCGACTTGATATAGCAATAATCGAGATTGACCTGGGCGGCCGCGGCTGCCGCTTCCGACTTATGGGTGTTTGCCTGCGCCGTATCCAGGTCCTGCGGCGAGATAACATTCCGGGCCCGGAGCTCTTGCTGCCGCTTCAACGTGATCTGGTCCAACACCGCCTGTGCTTTCGCCTGCTCGAGCGCAGCTTGATAGGGACGGGGGTCGATGGTGAACAGCAGATCCCCTTTTTTCACGTCCGCGCCGTCCTGAAAATCGCGCGACAGTATCTGTCCGCTGACCTGCGCCTGCACTTGAACCGTTTCATACGCGGCACACGCGCCGATTTCGTCGAGATACACCGGAACTTCTTTGGTGATGACTTTCGCCACCATTACCGGACGGACCGGGGCTTGATTCGCCTTACCGCCATTCTCGCGCTGACTGTAGAAATGCCAGCCGAAAATGACTACCAGAACGGCGAACAGCACATAACCCCACTTTGGAATTGCTTCCCCCCTCCGCTTCATCCTCTTGCTCTCCCTCTCCTTGCGCCATTTGAATGGCCGTTTCCGCCGCCGATCTTCAAATGCAAACGGCGCGGCGCCCGTTTAGGTTTGGACATTGGATCCACCCCTTCGGCTTTGTTTTTGATGCGTTCCAAAACGTCCATGCAATGGCTGAGCTCGGTCGCCGGAATTTCTGACAGCAACTCTTCCCGCAGATTGACAGCAGCGTCATTAATTTGTTCGATCGCGCCTCGGGCGCGCCGGCCCAGATGGACGGTGTTACAGCGGCGGTCGTCCGCTGACGTTTTTCGGGCAATCCAGCCCTCCCGTTCCAACCGGTGAAGCAAATTGACCAGAGTCGGCTCTTCAATGCCAAGGCGGGAGGCGATCTCTGACTGAGTGGGCGGTGTTTCGGCCCGGGACAAATGAAGCAAGGTCCGCCATTTGGCCTGGCTCAAGCCGAGGGGTTTGAGTCGCTGATCGAGCTTTTGCCGCCAGGACCGGGCGACGCCGTGCAGAAGCGGTCCGAACCGATCATTGAGAGTGGCGGGCGTCATAGGCAATTAGTTAGCATGCTAACTAATTGGTGGTTGTCAAAGAAACTAGCGTGCCCGACGCCCCCATAACCTCGCCCTTTTCTAAGGCTGTCGGTCTCGCCGGAACAACAACACCGTCTCGTTCCGATAATCAATAATCCGCGCCAGCAGATCAGGGCGACGCGCGGACGGGCCGCCACTGGCCAGCGCCTGTTCCTGCTGGGCCCTGCGCACCAAAAAATAATGCGCCGGCGATGGTAACTCAGACAGTTCATCAAGGTATTTCACCCGAGCCCGGACGTAGAACAGGAACGGCTGATAACCGGGATCCACCGCGTAAAGCGTTTCGGTCGCTGGAACGGCGGCATTGATCTGCTGAGCCACGGTTCTGACCTTTGAGGGCCGGCCGGGCCAGAACGCCATGGTGGGAAAGGCTATCGCGGCAGCGATTGCGGCCAACGCCACAACGGTTAGGCCGGCGCGATTCCATTTGGCCGAGCTGGACAATCGCCCTAACGGGCCCAGACCGTCGCGGGTCAGGCTGAGAGCAATCAGCCAGCTAAATGGCGCGACCACCGGCAAAGAATAACGAGCGGCGCTAATCGGCAGCAATGCGATGGCCAAGGCCGGAACGGCCACGCTCCAGGCAAGCGCTCTTGCAATCTCGCGGTCCCGCGTGTTGTTGAAACGGCGGAACCGCACGAATCCGGCAAACAACAGCCACGGCAGAAGCTGACCGATCGTCCGAAACAGGGTGGAGAATACCGGGCGAGCCGAGTATCCCTCCGGGCTGACCCGACCGGTGAATTGACCAGACCATTTGGTCAAACCACGGGATTGGCCGCTCGATTGAAGAAACGGGACCGCCCAGGCGGCGAACATCCCGGTCATGATTAGCAAGCCGATGAGGTGCGCCGGATGCAGTAACGCTTTGAGATTCCTGGTCTGCCACAAGACAAAGATCACGACGGCATAGAAGAAAATGAGATGCACCGGGCCCTTCGCCAGCCAGGCAAGACCGAGAAAGATCCACGGGACGATCCAGGTCAGCCACGGCGACCGCTTCGTTAGCCACCAGCTCAGCCAGCAGATGATTGCGATAGCGCAAAGAGAGACGTACACCGCTTCGATCTCGATCAGCCGCCCTTTCTCGATGATGCCGATGGTCGTTAGCCAGACCAACCCCGCGATCAGGCCGCCAGCTCTGCCCAGCGAGGCGCCGCCGACCGTCACAAATACCAGCGCAACCGCCAGCACGGCGAGAACCGACGGCGCGCGGGCTGTCCATTCATTCCGGATCCCGAAAACCTTAAACGAGCCGGCGACGAGCCAGTTCACCAACGGGGGCTTACTAAAGTAAGTATCGGCCCCGATCTGCGGCACGAGATAGTTGCCGCTATCCAACATCGCAATTGCCGGAAGGATGCGCCGTCCTTCTTCTCCCTTGATCTCGAACGAGCCAAGTGCCGGCAAATAAATCGCCGCCCAAACTGCCGTCACCAGAATCCACGGCAGCAGTCGCGACATGGTGCTGATTGTCTCAGAGGTCCCCCGCCTTTCAACTCAAACTCGATTGTGTAGCCGGTGGCGGTGACGCCGCCTGTTTCGTATTCGAATGCAAACTACCAACCACCGGGGCCAGCGACCCCGGCTACAGTACCCGGCTTGACTTCGCTTACCTCGGCTTGACGGAGGGGCATTCGAAAATTAAGGTAAGCGTCTAGTCCGCGCCGAGAGGAGTGGGAACCAATGTCCCACTCTTTTTCGTCTGCGGGCTAAACGTTTTATGAACGCCGAATTCATCGCCATGCTCGACTACCTGGAGCGGGAACGCGGAATCAAACGCGATATCCTGCTTGAGGCAGTTTCGAATGCACTGCTTTCGGCGTCCAAAAAGAGCGTAGGCGCGGCCCGGGATCTCCACATCGATATCAATCCCAAGACCGGAGACATCCGCGCTTTGGCCAACCTGCTGGTGGTCGAGCGCGTCGATAATCCCCAGGACGAAATCGCATTGAGCAAGGCTCAGAAGATCAAACCTGACGCCAAGGTTGGGGACACGGTCGAAGTCGAAGTGACGCCCAGAAATTTCGGCCGCATTGCCGCGCAAACGGCCAAACAGGCGATGATGCAGCGGATCCGGCAGGTTGAGAAGGAGATGATCTACGAGGAGTTCAAAGATCGCGCCGGCGAAATCGTCAGCGGCACGGTGCGGCGCTTTGATCGGTCCGACGTCATTCTGGATCTTGGCAAATTTGAAGCAATCATGCCGCAGCGGGAACGCGTGGTAGTTGAAGATTATAACGTGGGGGATCGGCTGCGCGCCTATGTAGTCGCGGTGGATAACGGCATCCGCGGGCCTGAGATCATTGTTTCGCGGAGTCATCCGAATTTCGTTAGGCGCCTGTTCGAATTGGAAGTCAGCGAAATCGCTGATGGAACCGTGGAGATTCGCGGCATCGCCCGCGAGGCCGGTTACCGGACAAAAATTGCGGTGTGGAGCGCGAACGAAAAAGTGGATCCGGTCGGCGCCTGTGTCGGCATGCGCGGCTCACGCGTAAAAAATATTGTGCGAGAGCTGAATAACGAGAAGGTCGATATCATTCGTTGGAGCTCGGACCCGAAGGACTTCATTCTCGAAGCACTGAAACCAGCGAAGGTGAAAAACCTGGCATTCGATCCCGAAAAGAAAACGGTGCAAATTTCGGTCGACGAAGATCAGCTGTCGCTGGCCATCGGAAAAAAAGGCCAGAACGCCCGGCTCACCTCCCGCCTAACGGGCTGGGAAATTAATATCGACAAAGATATCTCGGCGACGACTGCGGTTGAGCAAAAAGTCGCCCAGGCGGCGCAAGCGCTGGCCGGCGGATTGCCGATTTCCGAAGAACAGGCGATGACGCTGGTGAAATCGGGATTTACGAATTTGGAAGGACTTCGGGACGCCGACGTTCAGGATTTTGTGGACATACTTGCCGTCGATGAGTCGAAGGCGAAAGAGATCCACGAAGCAGTGCATCGGCAGGAAGTCGCTTCATAAAATGGCTATGCTTTAACCAGCTCCAGCCATGAAGAGGATTTTAGAAAAGCTAAATGGCAACCAAAACGACCAGCAAAACGCCAGGGAAACCAGCGCCTCGCAAGGCGCCTGCAGCCCGGACGGCTGTGTCGAAAGCTAAACCGGCAGCTCCAAAGAAAAAGGAGCCTGAGGCTAAGCCCGCCGCCCGAACACACGCGGCTCCTGCGAAGCCGGCTCCGGCGCCGGCAGCCGAGAAACCCGTCGCTCCAGCGCCGCGACGCAACGTGGCAAGCATATCGTTGATCGATAAGCAGCCGGCGCAGAAGAAGGCCGAACCAGGCGAAGTCAAAAAGAAGACAACGGTCCTCCCTCCCATCTCACGGATCCGGGCGTCGTTAGAGACTCCGCCTGCGCCACCGCCACCGACGCCGCCAGCGGCTGAACCTGCGCCCGTCGAAGTCGCGCCGGCTGAACCGCCGGTTATCGCGGCGGATGCGGCTGCCGAGCCTCCGACCGAAACCGAGGACGGTAAGAAGATTATCCACATCAAGCCGCCAATCATCGTCAAGGACCTGGCGGCTCAGCTTGGAATTAAGAACCACGTCCTGATCAAGGAACTGATGGAGCTCCAGGTGTTCGCGAATCAAAACCAGACCGTCGAACCGGATGTCGCCGTCAAGATTGCTGAGAAACACGGATTTGTCCTCGAGAAAGAACGGCGCGAAAAGGGCGGCGGAGTACACAAGGTGGAGCAGGTCGTCGTAGCTCCTCCGAAACCGGTAATCCAGAAGGAAGAAGAGCTTAAGCTTCGCGCCCCAATTATCGCGTTCATGGGTCACGTGGACCACGGCAAAACGTCTTTGATGGACGCGGTTCGCAAGACTCGTGTGGCCGCGGGCGAAGCCGGTGGAATCACTCAGCACATTGGCGCCTATACCGTCGAGTACAAAGGCACTCGCATTACATTTTTGGATACGCCGGGCCACGCTGCTTTCACTGCTATGCGCGCCCGCGGAGCGAACGTCACCGATATCGTGGTGTTAGTGGTTGCGGCCGATGACGGCGTGATGCCACAAACCGCTGAGGCAATCAACCATGCCAAGGCCGCGCCGCACGTTAAGATTCTGGTGGCGCTGAATAAGATGGATTTGCCAGGGGCGAATCCCGATCGGGTTAAAAAGCAACTTCAGGAACACGGCCTAACACCGGAAGATTGGGGCGGCGAAACGATCGTTGTGCCCGTGTCCGCTACCAAGGGAACGGGAATCGATCAGCTGCTCGAGATGATGAGCTTGCAAGCTGAGGTGATGGAACTGAAAGCCTCTCCGACGGCACGGCCACGCGGAACGGTGATCGAGGCGCAGGTCGAGGCGGGTCGCGGACCAACCGCCACAATCATTGTTCAGATGGGCACGCTGAAAGTCGGTGAGCCGTTCATCTGCGGGAACTACTGGGGCAAAGTGAAATCGTTGATGGACGATCATGGCAAACCGATGAAAGAGGCGGGACCATCCACTCCAGTCAAAGTTCTGGGATTCACCGGATTGCCTAACGCCGGTGATGAATTTCTGGTGATGGAATCCGAGCGGGAAGCCAAGACGCTGAGTGAAGAGCGGCTGGACGAGAAGCGAACCGATAAATTGAGCGTGCCACAACGCGCTACCCTGGAGACGTTGCTGGAAACGGCTGACGGCAAGAAGACCCTGCGGATGGTCCTGAAATGCGACGTGCAAGGTTCGGTCGAAGCTCTGGTCGGCGCACTCCACCAAATCGAGAGCAAGAAAGTCGATCTCGATATCATCCATTCGGCGGTCGGTCCAATTTCCGAATCCGACATTTTGTTGGCTAGTGCATCAAATGCGGTGGTGATCGGCTTCAACGTCAAGGTCGAAGCCATGGCGGTGCCGGCGGCTAAACGCGAAGGCGTTCAGGTCAAGCTTTACAGCATCATTTACGAACTGCTCGATCAGATTAAGGAAGCGATGGCGGGATTGCTCGATCCGGAGCACCGCGAAACGATCATCGGTCACGCCGAAGTAAAACAAGTCTTCCAACTCAGCCGCGGCATAGTCGCTGGCTGCCTTGTGACCGACGGCCGAATTGCTCGAACCGCCCGGGCCCGGGTATTACGGCGTCGCCAGCCGGTTTACGACGGCGGCTTGTCGACGCTGCGCCGATTCCAGGATGATGTGAAGGAAGTCCGATCAGGATTGGAGTGCGGTATCAAGCTCGGCGACTTCACGGAATATCAGGTCGCGGACATTATCGAGTGCTACCAGCTCGAGCAGGTCGCACAGAAGCTCTGAGCGGCATTGGGGTAATGCAGTGTTGGACTAATGGAGTAAGGAACTGCTAACGATCCATCACTCCAATACTCCGACACTCCATCACCTCATCTCTGCTTATGAAACATCGGTTACTGCGCGTTAACGAGCTGCTCAAGCGAGAAATCAGTGGGATCGTAGCCCGCGAAATCAGCTTTGAATCGGCCATCGTCACGATCAACCATGTGGATGTGACGCCGGATCTGAAAAACGCCCATGTGTTTGTCAGCGTTCTCGGCCAGGAGGCTCCCGCCAGCGTCATGACAAAGCTGGAAGATCACCGTGTGGCAATGCAGGGAGAACTTGCCCGACACGTGGTTTTGAAATACACCCCGCACCTGGTGTTTCACCTCGACAACTCCATCGAGCGTGGTGCTCGAGTGATCGAGATCATGCAGGAGCTCGAACCGCCGAATCACAACAAGGAGTGACGACGTCCAAGTTCCAGGAAATCGGCCGCGCGCTGCGCGAACACCAGCGGTTCGTCGTCATCAGTCACGTTAGGCCAGACGGCGATGCGCTGGGCAGCCAGCTGGCGATGGGCCTTGCCCTGAAACACCTCGGCAAAGATGTCACCATCTGGAACGAAGACGGCATGCTGGATAAATATTCCTTTATTCCGCGCGCTGAACTGTTGACCAAACCGCCGGCTGACCCGCAGGAGTTCGATGTCATGGTCGCGCTGGATACCGCGATCCAAAACAGATTGGGAACGGCCGGCGACGCCGTCCGCGCGGCCAAGCTCTGCATCAACATTGATCACCACCCGAGCAATCCCGGGTACGGCGACATTGTGTGCATCGATGCTGATGCTCCTGCTACCGGTCAGATCCTGTTCGAGTTGATTCGCAGCGAGAAATTACCGTTCGATGGCGAGATCGCAGAGAATCTGTACGTCGCGATTTCTACTGACACCGGTTCGTTCCAGTACCCAAACACCACTGCCCGAACCTTCGAAATCGGCGCTGAACTCATCCGCGCCGGCGTGAATGTGGGTCGAGTTAGCCAACAGCTGTACGAAAATTATCCTCGGCGGCGAATCGAGCTGTTACGCGAGTTGCTCGGCACCATGCGATTTGCTGCCGACGGGCGGGTGGCAAGTTTCACCCTGAGCATGGAAACCGCGAAACGGTTAGGCGTTCTGCCCGAAGACAACGAAGGGTTAATCGATCACCTGCGGGCCATTCGCGGCGTCATCATCGCCGCCTTTTTCGAAGAACTCCCGGAAAGCAAGGTGCGCGTGAGCATGCGCTCGAAGGACGAGGCAGCCGACGTATGCGCCATTTGTAAGCAGTTCGGCGGCGGCGGCCACACTCTGGCCGCAGGCGCTCGGGTCCGAGGTTCTTTGGCTGAAGTCGAACAGCGCGTTCTGGCCGTAGCATGCGACGCGGTATCAGCTGCCACACATCCTTAGGAACTGATGACTGCCACCCCTGACGGCGTTCTACTCGTCGACAAAGCCGAAGGCATGACCTCTCACGACGTGGTCGCGCTGGTTCGGCGGAAGCTCGAAATTAAGAAGGTCGGGCATTGCGGCACGCTGGATCCGATCGCCACTGGGCTATTGCTGCTGACGCTCGGCCGGGGGACGAAGATTCAAGATCTGTTGATGAGCGAAGATAAGGAATACGTCGGCACGATGACATTGGGCGTGTCCACCAGCACCCAGGACCGTGAGGGCGACATCACCGAGCAACGGCCGGTGCCGCCACTCGACGAATCACAGGTAACGGCCGCATTTGATAAATTTCGCGGCGACTTTTATCAGATGCCACCAATGGTATCGGCCATCAAACGTGGCGGCGTTCCTCTTTATAAACTGGCGCGCGAAGGAAAAGTCGTCGAACGCGAACCGCGGCTGGTGCACGTGTACCGTCATTCGGTGAATCGGGTGGAATTGCCGGAAATCGATTTCACCGTTTTGTGCAGCAAAGGCTTTTATGTTCGAACTTACGCCCACGACATCGGGGACGTCCTCGGGTGCGGAGCTCATTTGAAATCGCTGCGGCGATCAAAGTCGGGCCGGTTCGATGTCGAGAAAGCGATTACAGTGGATGAAGTTCGGAACGGCGGCCGCGAACAGATCCTGGAACGGATTTTGACGCTGCCTGAAGTGTCGCGGATGCGAGGAGCGTAAGCCCGAAATGATCAAATCCGAAATCCGAAGCTCGAAACAAATTAGAAACCGAAATTTCGAAGGTTCGAAACCGCTGCCGGATCGACCGAACACGCGCTCCTCATCTGAATTTCGGGATCCGACCTTGTTTTGGATTTCGGATTTCGAGCTTCGGATTTCGGATTTCTTTCGGTGAAGATTCTCCATTCCATTCCGGAACTGTCAGGTCTTCGTGGCCCGCTCTTCCTCGCCATTGGCGTTTTTGACGGAGTTCACCGCGGGCACCAGGCGGTGATTTCAACTTCAGCGCGGCACGCTCATGCCGCCGAAGGGACCCCGGTGGTGGTTACGTTTGATCCGCATCCCGCAAAAGTTCTTCGGCCTAACGATGCCCCGTACCTGCTAACCGCGCGTCAACATAAGATCGATCTGATCCGCACCCTTGGGGTAGCCCACCTCCTCGTCATCGAATTCACACTCGACTTCGCCGCCACCCCGCCGGAGGAGTTCGTGCGGAAGCTGGCAGCGGATTCGAAGCCGCTGCGCGAAATCTGTGTCGGCCACGAGTGGTCCTTCGGACGAAACCGCGCCGGCAATCTGACTTTGTTGAAGCAGCTGGGAGGAGCTCATCACTTCGAGGTGATCGGCATCCCGCCAGTGATGGTAAATGGAAACGTCGTCAGCAGCACCGCGATCCGAAATGCGATTAAAGCCGGCGATTTCGACAAAGCGGCGTCGATGCTGGGACGACCGTATAGCGTCATTGGGACGGTGATCGGCGGGGACAAACTTGGAGAGAAATTGGGGTTCCCGACGGCCAACCTCAGCGCTCATAGCGAGCAATTTCCTCCAAATGGCGTGTATTTCGCCGAAGCGTGGTTGGACGGCGTGCTAAATCATGGCGTGATCAATCTGGGAGTTCGGCCCACCGTCGCCCAAGGCGAACCGCAGCGAACCCTCGAGATCCACCTGCTGGATTTCAACCAGGATATTTACGGGCGGCAAATCGAGGTGCGATTCCTTCAATATCTTCGGCCCGAAAAAAAGTTCCCGAACGTCGAAGCATTGACTCGTCAGATCGAAGCTGACGTTCAGCAGGCGCGGAAACTTTGCGCCGCCTAACGGCGGGGAGCCCGCTTCCCTGCTCCGCCCGGAGCCACCCGCTTAGGGGGCGCCGGCTTTCTTGCCTGATTTGAAAATGTGACTCGGGCTTTGCGCTTAACTGACCGCGGCGATTCTCTGAACTCCTGCTCCAGTCGGATCATTCGCCGGTCGATGTCCTGCATCTCGGCGATCAGTGCCTGCTTGCGTTCGGCAAGTTTCAGCAATTGCTTTACCTGGTCAGCGGCGATTTTGCGAGGCACGCGATATCTTTCCCGCTGCGTTCGGACAATGCAACGTCGGAAAGAGCGATCCTGGCCTGACGACAGGCCTGCTGCTGAGACAATCCGAGTGCCTAACGAGTAATCAGGCCAGGCTCCCGCGCCTTGGCAACGGCCGCGGCCAAACCAACCGCACCGACGATCATTCCGGCGACCAGCGCCAACCCAAACAACCACGACATCGGCAGCCCGACCAGCCTCACGAATGCATCATCGACAAACCGGCCGCCACCGGACAGCACATACGCCAGGCCCGTTCCCACCAAAGTGATGACAATGAGGATCATGTGCCGAAGTGCCGACGGAGCGTTTTGACCCGGCAAAGCCTGAATCACTCGCGCAGTAAACCCACCGTCATCGATGTACGGCACAACTTCATGAAGCTGCCTGTCTAATTCTGCGTCATCGATGAATTCCGGCATGATTATTTCGGCCCCCACACGGCTAGTGTTCGTTTCAACTTCTCCCGTCCGCGCAACACATTAGTTTTGACCGTTCCTAAAGGAATGTCCAGAACGCGCGCCGCCTCGTCGTGCGATAAACCATTCTGACAACAAAGCACTACCGCCGTTCTTTCGTGCAGAGGTAGCAGGTTCAGTGCGTGCATCAGGTCGTGTTTTAGTCCCGCATCGACGGTGTGCGGATCGATTTCACGTTGCCACTGCGATTCATCGATCCCAACCAGCTCCTTGCGGCGCCGGGCGTCTTCGCGGAAGCAATTGTAGGCGATTCGGTATAGCCATGTCGAGAATTTCGCCTCCCCACGGAAGCTCCGAATGTGCTTAAACGCACGAACGAACGCGTCCTGCGCCAAATCGTCGGCCAGAGCGAGATCGGTCCGGGTAAGCTGGCGCAACAGGCCACGCACGCTCGACTGATGACGGCGAACCAGCTCGCTGAAAGCGTGCTGGTCGTCATCAACAAGAACTCGAGCGACAAGGTCGGCATCGGTTAGCTCCACATTTGGGAGACTAGGTCAACGGCGGCGGATTGTCCGCCTTAGCTTTTGCGCCGCCTTCTAGTTTCCAAACCAGCAGATAACCGGCGCCGATCAGGAATGGAACAATGCCTATCGCCCAGGCGCCGCCTTGCCAGTCGTTCACCGCCGCAAAGAAGACCATTAATCCCAAACCGACCATCACGAGGACGACACCGCGCCGCATGTCCGAACGCTGACGCTGAGCCGGCGGGGGCGGCGTGAGCAGTGCCGCAGGCACCGGCTGCCCCTTTTCAACCATCATCCGAACCGTGCGATGCATCATCCGATTGCGCGAAAAACCGAAATACATAATGACCGCAACGATCAGAACGGGAGCTCCGAAAATGGTCATAAAAATGATGGCCACCAGCGGAATCACGGCTTCGGGGACATCGCCCGTTCCAGAGTGCCCTTTCGGTCCGGGCCCGTCGTCATCGTCACCAAAGTTGATACTCAGACCTTTCTGTTTCAGTCGCTGATCGATGCGATGATGAATTCGCCCAGCCAAGTCGCTCTCTGGGCTCGAGGTGGCCGCAGGAGAAATCGTCGGGATCACTGAGGGGGACGGAGGAGAAGTAACGGGTGAAACGGTCGGCGTTTGGCTAAAGGCGCTCCAGGCGAGCAGAAGCGAGCCGACGAAGATTAGGGACAATGTTTTCATACTTATTTGCTTTCGAGTGGGATGCCGTCAGAAGCCGGTTTGGATTCATGTATTTGGGGGCGCAGCCGGCCGCCGAGAGTGGCTACGGGTCAGGGCCAAGAGAGCAACGATTCTGAACGGGGCGGGCCGGACCTGTTCGGCGTCGCGGGAGCTCGGCCCCTCCGCTCGTCGGTTCACATCAGACGGCGGCTTGGCGCAGTGAAAGTCGGTCCTCAACATCGAAAACGGGCAATTCCAGCTTGCGCATCGGAGTCCCCTTGCGATTATTTCAGCCTCTCAGACGCGGGTGTAGCTCAGTGGTAGAGCACCTCCTTGCCAAGGAGGACGTCGCGAGTTCGAGTCTCGTCACCCGCTCCACCTCCACTTTGCGGCATCTCTCTCGCGGGTTTCGTTCCGTTTCTTAATCGTGAGAATCAGAAGACTTCCGCCCTTTGATGGGCCATCAATTACGGAGTGAACGTCGCCGGACTTTCCATTACTCCGTCACTCAATGAATTCAGGTCGTTGGCAAAACAAGGCAACCTGATCCCACTAATCGCCACCTTCGTTGCCGATGTCGAGACGCCGGTGTCTGCCTTCGCCAAGCTGCGCGACCGGGGCGCCTGCTTTTTGTTCGAGTCAGCCGAGAAGAACGAAGAGTCCGGCCGTTTTTCATTCATTGGAGCTGAACCTCTGGCCAGTGTTCGGAGCCGAGGCAACACGGTTACGATCAACGAGTCCGGTCAAACGCGTAACGTCTCGATCGAAACCGACCCGTTAGCCGAGCTGCAAAGTCTCATGAATCGTTTCCGTTTCGTTTCGCCCCGCGGGTTCAGCCATTTCATCGCCGGGGCGGTCGGTTACATCGGATTCGATGTGATTCGATTCTTCGAAAAGAAAGTGCCGATCCATCCCCGTGATGATCTTCAGCTCCCTGAGTTCGCATTCATCATTCCCAGCCTAACGATCATTTTCGATCACCGGCTTCGAAAGATGCACGTGGTTCGTAGCGCGCTTGTTTCGGATGACGACTGTGAAGCGGCCTACGAACAGGCGCGACGGAGTTTAATGTCCGCAATCGATCAACTAAAAGAGCCGATCCAATTGCGAGCTATCGCGACCTCGAAACCCGGCCAACTGACCGTGCCTGACAGCAACACCAGTCGAGAGCAGTTCGAGAGCATGGTTGAGAAAGCCAAGGAATCGATCGTGGCCGGGGATATTTATCAGGTCGTGCTTTCACAACGATTCGAATCACAATTCACGGGCGACGAATTGGACCTCTACCGCTGCCTCCGGTTCGGCAATCCGTCACCGTACATGTTTTGTCTGAAGCTCGCGGATGACTTCACATTAGTGGGGAGCTCACCGGAATTGCACGTGCGTGTGCGCGATCGTCTGGCAGAGATTCGGCCAATTGCCGGCACGCACCGTCGAGGCGACAACGCAGCCGAAGATGAAAAACTTGCCCGCGCGTTAATCGAGGACCCGAAAGAACGCGCCGAGCACGTGATGCTGATTGATCTCGGCCGGAATGATCTTGGCCGCGTGGCCGAATTTGGCAGCGTGAATGTGACCGAGCAAATGGTGATCGAACGTTACAGCCACGTGATGCACATCGTGTCTCATATCGTGGCCCGGCTATCGAGAGACAAAAACGCCTACGATGCCGTGCGGGCGACGTTTCCCGCCGGAACGCTCTCGGGCGCGCCGAAAATTCGCGCAATGCAAATCATCGCCGAGCTCGAGCAAGCTCGTCGCGGGTTCTATGGCGGTATCGCAGGATATTTCGGATTCGACGGATCGCATGACAGTTGCATCGCGATTCGTTCAATCGTGCTGAAAAATGGTAAAGCTTATCTTCAGACCGGCGCGGGCATCGTCGCTGACTCCGATCCTTCGCGCGAGTATCAGGAATGCATCAACAAAGCGAATGCGATGCTGGACGCGATCGCCCGGGCAAAACAAGTCATCTGATTTTTCGATGAAACTGCTGGTTGTCGATAATTACGACTCATTCACCTACAACCTGGTGCAGTACTTCGGCGTGCTCGATGCGGACGTCATCGTGAAACGCAACGATGAGCTTTCGATCGACGATGTGAAGCGGTTAGGGGCGGACCGCATCTGCATCTCACCCGGCCCGGGACGTCCGGAAAATGCCGGAATCAGCAGTGATGTCATCCGAGAGATGGCCGGGAAAGTGCCGATTCTCGGCGTGTGTCTTGGCCACCAGTGCATTGCTCAGGTCTTCGGAGGAAAAGTCGTTCGAGCACCGAAGTTGATGCATGGCAAGACCTCGTTAGTTCGTCACGTTGATCGCGGAGTGTTTCGAACCCTTCAGCAGCCGCTGGAAGCGACCCGCTATCACTCACTCATTGTTGATCGCGAACGGCTGCCCGATGACCTGGAAATCACGGCGGAGACGGACGACGGGGTAATCATGGGCCTTCAACACAAAACCCTTCCGATCCACGGTGTGCAATTCCATCCCGAATCGATTTTGACCGGCGAAGGTAAGAAGCTGCTGGCCAATTTCCTCCGGCTGTAGCGGCGGTCTACCTTTCCGCCGTAGCGTTGCCGAAGGAGGATGTCCGGCCGATGATATCTTCTTAGCAGAAGATCGACGGCCAGAGACCGGCCCTACAACGAGCGATTCATCCCGTTGTGGGAAATCACCTCGTGGATCGCTTGGACCTCACGAACCATTTGCTCGTACTCGTCCAACGTTAGCGATTGCGCACCGTCCGAAAGCGCTTCGTCCGGGCGGCAATGCACTTCCACCATCAAGCCGTCGGCGCCGACCGCCACACCGGCGCGCGCCAGCGGCGTCACCATGTAACTGCGCCCAGTGCCATGCGCGGCATCAACAATGACAGGCAAATGCGATATGCGGCGAACCGCCGGAACCGCTGCCAGATCCAAAGTATTCCGGGTGTGCTGAGCAAACGTGCGAACGCCGCGTTCGCACAACACGATCTGATAATTTCCTTC
Source organism: Chthoniobacterales bacterium (assembly GCA_045809745.1). Classification (GTDB taxonomy): domain Bacteria; phylum Verrucomicrobiota; class Verrucomicrobiia; order Chthoniobacterales; family UBA10450; genus DATFCK01. The sequence continues at coordinate 20,305 of JBJMXE010000039.1, forward strand.
CGCCATCACGTATTCCGCAGCGAGCAACCATTCCTCCAGCGTTGCTGCCATGCCGCGTTTCAGAAGCACCGGAAGTTTTGAGCGCCCCACTCGCCTCAGGAGCGTGAAGTTTTGCATATTCCGGGCGCCGACTTGCAACATGTCGGCGTACTTTTCAACCAGGTCGACGTTCGCCTCATCCAACGCTTCGGTCACAATCTTCAGCCCGAACCGCTCCCGGATTTCCACAAGGATCTTCAATGCATCTTTGCCCAGGCCGGAGAACGAATACGGCGATGTCCTCGGTTTGAACGCCCCACCCCGGAAGAACTGCGCGCCACTCCGCTTCACCGCTTCAGCCACGGCAAATGCCTGTTTCGCATTTTCAATCGAGCAAGGCCCGGCAATCATCGCGAGCGAGCCATCCCCGATCCGCGCGCCATCGCCTAGATCCACTATGGTTCGCTCTGGCCGCAGGTCGAGAGTAATTAGTTTGTAAGGCTTGGTGACGCGGATCGCTTCCCCGACTCCAGGTAAATTCTCGAAATGGCTGAGATCGACCGCACCCTGGTTCCCGGTGACGCCGATCGCGGTGCGCGTCGCGCCAGGCATCACGTGCGCACGAAAGCCGAGCGACTCAACGACGCGAACGGCGTTTTTGATCTCCGCCTCGGAGGCGTTGGCGTTCATCACGATCAGCATAGCGAAGGGGCTTACTTACTTGGACGAAGCCCTACAGGTCAACTTCAACGCGCAAGGTAAATTTTCAAAGGCTGTTCACCGGCTGGCCTCCACCAGCCACTCACGCGCCGCGAGCACGTCCTCAGAAGTCAGCTCGTGCCCAGAGGGTTGGATCTGAACTGCCACCTCCGCGCCAGCTTTTCGAAGAAGACCGGCCAGCGTGCCGACAATCGCAGGCGTGGCGATCGGATCGAATTTTCCAGCCAAAATCTGGATCCTGGCAGAGCTCAAATCAGGGATGGCGCTCATGTCGGACAATGGGACCATAGCCCGAACTAGGATCGCCCAATTGAACGGCGACACTCCCAGCATCAGCATTGCCGCTGCGATATTGGCGCCGTTCGAGTAGCCAACCGCGACCAGGTGTGACGCATCGATCTCATAGGTCTGAATCGCTGCTTTAATGAACGCCGAGAGTTCCTTCGCGCGATGAACGACATCCGCTTCATCGAACACCCCTTCAGCCAAACGGCGGAAAAAACGCGGCGCGCCGTTTTCCAACACCTTGCCGCGAGGACTTAATAAAGCCGCGGCCGGATCAATGGCCCTGCCGAGTTCCAATAAATTGTCTTCGTTTCCGCCGGTGCCGTGCAGAAGCAACAATGTTCTAGAAGACTCACCGGGAACGAACCGATGAACAAATCCAAGATCACTCACAATGTTAGGTAGCGCCGCGACTCGTTACGATTGGGTGGCTGTGGCCGGCGCAGAATGATGCTCAACCGAAATCGGCGGCAAAATACGCTCGATCTCCGGCCGATGCTCTTCGTATTGAGGCGGCAGCTTCAAGCTTTGACCGAGTTGCTCGACCGACTCATCGGTAGCGAAACCGGGCGCATCAGTCGCAATCTCGAACAAGATTCCGCCCGGCTCGCGGAAGTAAATCGAATGGAAATATTGCCGATCCACAATTGGTGTGACGTTGAATCCAAGGCCAGCCAGTTTTTCCCGCCATTCCTGCTGTTCCTGATCGGTCGACGCGCGGAACGCGATATGGTGAACCGTTCCCGCCGCGATGTGACCGAAGGAACCGTCTGACCGTTCTACCACGTCCACCTGCTTGTTAGGCTGGTTGACATCGACGGCAAACCGGCGCCGGCCTGCCTCCTCGCTGACGAGCTCAAATCCAAACACCTCGTTCAACAATTGCTCGGTAAGACTGGCACGCTGCAGCTCAAGAGTCGGACAATGGAATCCGCCAAGAGCGTACTCAACTGGAACCGCCGAGTCTTCAGCGACGGACTCGATGTCGGCATTGCGACGTTCCGATCCGATCAGCTCGACCAGCAAACCATCAGGGTCGGCGAAGCGGATCACGGTCTCACCGAACCGCGCCGGCGCCTCTTCAGCAGCGACATGCCAACCCTTCAGCCGGTCACGCCAATATTCGATGGCAGCGGGGTTAATCGCGAAGCTCGTCGCCACGACCTGTCCAGTACCGCGTGAACCGCGACGCGCGCCCGGCCACGGAAAGAAGGTCAAGATTGTTCCGGGCGTGCCGACATGATCGCCGAAATAAAAATGATAGGCGCTCGGGTCATCGAAGTTGACTGTCCGTTTGACTAGCCGGAGGCCAAGCAGCTCGGTGTAGAAGTCGAGATTCCGCTGTGGATCACTGGCAATTGCGGTGATGTGATGGATACCGTGTAACTTCACGTCCCTACTGACGCATGTATCTTTGGCAAAGGCTAGCGCTCCCCAAATGGTGGAAAGCCAACGAACACAGCGTCCGGGTCAGCGGCGGCAACGACCTGGTAGTTATTGAGACGCCGGGACGAAAACGCCTAACGATCGAGATTCCGTGTTCACGGCGCCCTGCGGCCGTCCAGCTTCAGGGGCGGTTTGGCGGCCGCGTTATCGCGCTTCGATCCAATTGGCTGAAACGGTTTATGCGGCCGCAAAAGACAAAACCGCTGCGCATCGGCAAACGGCTGGTTGTTAGGAACGCTGGTGGAACCGGCTCGCCCGACGAAACGCGCATTCAGCCCGGAGCTGAACTCGTCATTCCTGCAGGCGCAGCCTTTGGAACGGGACAACACCCGACAACGGCGATGTCACTGCGTTTGCTGGAGCAGCTGACCCGGAAATGGAACCCTGGGTGGTCATTCGCCGATCTCGGCACCGGTTCCGGTGTTCTGGCGCTGGCAGCGAAGCGGTTCGGCGCAGCATCGGTCGTGGCGATTGATCTGGATCCGATGGCAATCTCGACAGCGAAGGAAAATGCGCGGCTCAATCGAGTGAATGACGTCCGGCTTGAACTCGGCGATGTCACGAAATGGAAGCCCCGAGGGCGAATCGATCTCGTTACCGCCAATCTGTTTTCCGAGCTATTGATCGCTGTGCTGCCGAAGATCCGGCGAGTTCCTTGGCTGATTCTTTCGGGAGTGATGCGCGATCAGGAGCGGGAATTGATCACGGCGCTGGCGAAGAACGGGTTTAAGGCAGAGACGACCCGGCGCCGCGGCAAATGGATCGCCCTTTTGGCGGCACGGAGATGAAGCTGGCGCGCCCCGCGCCTCATCTTTGTCATGTCGAGCGCAGTCGAGACATCTCTAACTCTGGCGAGCGCAGCGAGATTGCCGTTGATCCAACAAGAGATCTTGTAATCGTGTCGTGTTCCCGGGCACGGATGTCCTCTTGTAGGGCCGCGCCGAGCGGCACTTTACATTTGACGCCTGAACCGTCCCCAGCAATGTTCGAACCGCCAAGGCGGCTCGGTTTTTCTGCACATTCGCGGTTTAACAAAGCCGCGGCGCACACATGCAGACCGAGCAACTTTCCTACGCCATTGTTACCCCGTACTCGATCCGTAAATCGCGCACGGGCGGAATCATTGCCCGACTAATATCCCGCACCGGTCTCGATCTCGTCGCGGCACGCATGTTCGCGCCCGGGAAAGAACTAGTCGAACGTTACGCGGAAACTATCGTCACCGAGAACGATGCGCGTCATCGGGCGACTCAGGAGTTGATCCGGCAGTACGTCCTTCAGAATTTCACCGGCGAAAATAGCGGCCAAAGGGCGCGAGCGTTGTTCCTCGTTCTTCGCGGCGCGGATGCCGTGGAAAAAGTTCACCGCGCGGTTGGTCACATCGTCCATGAACGCACCAGTGGCGAAACGATCCGCGATACATTCGGCGACTACATTACGGATGAGTCCGGTAAAGTGACTTATTTCGAGCCGGCGGTGCTCGCTGCTTTTGATCCGAAGGCGGTCGAACACGACCTGAAACTTTGGGCGCAATTCTCTGATTCGGACGGCGGGATTCTTGATAAAGCGATCCATTATCCCGAAGACGCCGCGGTCGAGAAGACGCTGGTCCTGATTAAACCGGACAATTTCAAATTTCCAAATATCCGTCCGGGCGGCGTGATTGAAGTCTTCTCGCGATCGGGCCTCAACATTGTCGGGTTCAAGGTCCACCGAATGAGTGTGGCCGAGGCCGAAGAATTTTACGGACCGGTGTTGCCGGTGCTGGAAGAGAAGCTGGGACCAGAAAGTGGGCGCTCCAACTGGGAGAGCATCGTAGAATTTATGGCCGGTAAAAAACCGAGCGACTGTCCCGCCAACCAGCGAAATGAGCGGGGCACGGAAAAGTGCATTGCCGTCGTCTACCAGGGCGTAGACGCCGTTCGCAAAATCCGCGATGTGCTGGGGCCTACCGATCCTGCCAAAGCGCCCCCCGGTTCCATCCGTAAAGAGTTCGGGCAGACCATCATGGTTAACGCCGCTCATGCCTCGGATTCGGTGGACAATGCGAAGCGGGAAATGGGCATCGTCCGAGTCGAAGAAAACAACTTCAAACCTTTGATTGAAAACTTCTACCGTCGCCAATAGTGTGCGCTCCCTAAAAATTGACAACTGACCTACTTCCAATGGAAATTTCCGCTCGCGCCGCTCAGTTAACTCCGTCGCTGACGCTGTCGATCGACAGCAAAGCCAAGGCGATGAAGGCCGAGGGCATTGACGTTTGTGGCTTCGGCGCCGGAGAGCCTGATTTCGACACGCCTGAGCACATCAAACGCGCGGCAATCGAGGCAATCGAAGCCGGATTCACCAAATACACGCCCAGTTCGGGGATCCCGGAACTGCGCCAGGCCATTGCCGAAAAGTTAACGGCCGATAACCAGCTCACCTACCGGGCCAGCCAGATCATTGTCAGTAACGGCGCCAAACACGCCTGTTACAATGCGATTCTGGCGACGTGCCAGCCGGGTGATGAAGTCGTCATTCCGTCGCCTTACTGGGTAAGCTATCCGGACATGGTTCGGCTCGCTGGCGCTGAACCGGTGATTGTTCCAACGACCGAGCGCGGCGGTTGGAAAATGCGCGCTGAAGATTTCGAGAACGCGATGACCCCGCGGACCAAGATGCTGATCTTGAACAGCCCCGGCAACCCGACTGGTGCCGTTTATACGCGAGAAGAATTGCAGGCAATCGTGGACGTCGCGGCCGAGGAAGACATTTATATCCTGTCGGACGAAATCTACGAGAAGCTCGTGTATGAGGATATTCAGCACGTCAGCGTCACTTCGCTGTCAAAGGAAGCAGCTGAACTGACGCTGACCATTAATGGATTCAGTAAGTCGTACGCGATGACTGGATGGCGGCTAGGTTATCTCGCTGCGCCTGAAGCAGTCGCGAAAGCCGTGGATTCGATTCAGAGCCACAGCACGTCGCATCCGGCGTCGTTCGTGCAACGCGCTGGCATTGCTGCACTGAAGGGCGATCAACAGCCGTTATCGGACATGCGCGAAGAGTTCGATATGCGCCGCAACTATATGTTCGATCGAATCACCAAGATCCCGAACATAACCGCAGTGAAACCGCAGGGCGCATTTTATGTCTTGGTGAATATCAGCCAGCTCGGTTTGACCTCACAAAATTTCGCGGACCGGCTTTTGAGCAAGGCGAATGTTGCCGTCATTCCCGGTGCGGCTTTTGGCGACGATCGTACGATTCGGCTCAGCTACGCGACCTCGCTCGATATCATCAAAAAGGGCCTGGATCGCTTTCAGGATTTTTGCCGCACGCTCTAGGCGGTCTTTACAGAATCTCCGGGGAATCACCTGTGGACCCGGCGCAGGAGTCGGGCTGCGGAATATCCGCAGCAATAGCTATGTCATCCCGAGCTTGTCGAGGGACCTCTCAACTGCGGAACACGTCACACAAGTAGGCGAGGTCCTTCGTTCTTCGGCTCCGCTGCACTGCGCTCAGGATGATAGCTAGGGGGCGAAGGGCGGTCCTCGAAGTGCCAAAATCAGACGCCAGAATCTGATGTCTGGTCTAGCCAGCTAAGCCACACAAACAAATTGCGTAGCGCGGGAATCACGCGTTGGTAACTGCTCCCGCCAAACCCGCACTCACGCATGCCCGGCCATCTCGCGCTGATTCTCCACGCGCATCTTCCATTCGTTCGCCATCCGGAAACCGAACACTTCCTGGAAGAAGACTGGCTCTTCGAAGCGATCACCGAATCCTACATACCGCTCTTGCAGATGATGCAGCGGCTCCGGCGCGATGGCGTGGGCTTCAAGTTATCGATGTCGTTAACGCCAACTCTTTGCGCGATGCTCCAGGACGAGTTGCTTCGCGAACGCTATGTGCAACACGTCGATGATCTGATCGAGTTCTGCACGCGAGAGGTGGAGCGCAATCGGCAGGATCCGCAGCTTTCCGCGCTGTCACAGTTCTACCTGCAAATGTTTGCGGAAACGCGCCATTTTTTTGTGGAACAATGCCGATGCAACCTTATCAACGCTTTCCGCGAACTCAGAGACGCCGGTGTTCTCGAGATCATCGCCTGCGCCGCGACCCACGGTCTGCTTCCCCTGCTCTACCAGCAATCGCCGGCGGCTGCCCGCGCGCAGGTGCTGATCGGTCGCGATGTTTACATTGATAGTTTCGGCGCAGCACCCGCCGGATTTTGGCTGCCGGAATGTGCTTACACTTCGGACCTCGATCCGATTCTACAGGAAGCGAATCTGCGCTGGTTCATTTTGGATGCTCACGGACTGCTGTTTGCCGAACCACGGCCGAGCCGGGCGATCTATGCGCCATGTTACACGCCCTATGGCTCGGCCGCTTTCGCGCGCGACCAGGATTCCAGCCGGCAGGTCTGGAGCGCCGAAATCGGATATCCGGGGGACCCTAACTATCGCGAATTCTATCGCGACGCGGGTTTCGATTTGCCGCTGGACCAGTTAGGCACGGTAAGTCGCGGTGTTCGAAAATTTTCCGGAGTAAAATATTATCGCATCACCGCCCGCGAAGGTGAAAAAGCGCTATATGATCCAGCGGCGGCAGAACGGCTGGCCGATGCTCACGCCACCCACTTTTTGGAAGCTCGCCAACGGCAGATCCAAACGCTCCTGAATTACAATTTCGAACCCATTGTGGTGGTGCCGTTCGACGCCGAGCTTTTCGGCCACTGGTGGTTCGAAGGTCCGATTTTTCTGGAACGCTTTATCCGCAAGGTCGGGTGCCACGAATTCGTTCAGCTGACCACACCAACCGATTTTCTGGCAAGTCATCCGACCCAACAGACGGTCAGCCCGGCTTCGTCTACATGGGGTGAGAAAGGACATCTGCGAGTGTGGCTCGATCCTAACAACGTCTGGCTTTATCCGCATTTGCATGGGGCCGCGCGTCGGATGCAGCAAATTGCGTCGATCCAGCCGCCTGATCCGCCAGGTCTGACAGTTCGAACCCTGAAGCAGTTAACGCGTGAACTTCTGCTGGCCCAGGCAAGCGATTGGGCTTTTCTGATGAAAAATGGCACCGCCCGGGAGTACGCCAGTAAGCGTTCGATGGATCACCTGATCCGCTTCAACCGACTCTACGATGGCCTGGTTGAACACAAGATAGATGAAAATCTCCTGGCTGATTGCGAATGGCGCGACAATCTATTCCCGAACGTAAACTGGCGCTACTATGGCTAACCGCTTGTTTTTGCAAATGACCTCGAGGAATCTCTCGCCGATTTGAGGTCAGCAAATGCCTAATTTTCTGTGTGCCCCAGCCACAAGTCTTCGCATCATCGCCTTCGCTTTCGTGGCGATTACCTGCGGAACGTCGCGCGCTCAGGAACCGACTGCTTCTCCGGAAGTTTCGGCCGCGCCGACGGTAGAGCCAACCATTGCAGCGACCCCGATATTGGGCCGAAGTGTTCGCATCAGCTTCATTCCACCGCCATTAGAAGGGACCATCAGTCTCGGCATCTATGACCTAACCGGCAGACTGGTCCGAGTGCTGCACCAGCAGGCTGGCCTGGATGCTTTTACGATCGGTGCCGACGCGTTGGTGACACGCTGGGACGGCAAAGATGATGATGGCCAGGATTTGCCTGCAGGAAAATATCACGCTCGCGGTTACGTCGTAGGCGCTCTCCAGCTGGACAAACTGGATGACAATTCAGCTCCGCCGTCTGCGGGCGCTGTTAGCGAAAAGATTGCAGTGAAACTGGTGTCCAACCCGCTCGGCAAAAACTCGAAGGCGAATGTCGAACTAACCGCCGGGTTCGATGACACAGATAGCTTTCTGGAAACGGCGGACGAACTGCCTCTTTATATCATTAGTGAACGCACCGATATCCGCAGCATTATCGCCAACAGGAACGGCCAAAATTCTGTCGATGTTTGGCAGGATAGCGACGCAGGCATGGAGCACTTTCGGATTTCGAAGCTCGACCAAATGATGGCGTTCGACTGCGGCACGTTGGACCTGAAGTAGTGGCATTGGCATCTTGCCAATGATCTACAGCAACATGGGCCGGAAACCGATGCTGCGGAAAAGCCAAAAACGCTCGCTAGTCAGCTCCCGATTTCTTTGTTAGTTACGCCGATTGTGGCAACAGAGCTTCAGCACACGGTGGCCAAGACCGCCAGCCTAAGCGGCACGTCTCTCCATACCGGCGAGAAGGTTACGCTTCGGCTGCAGCCGGCTCCGGACAACCATGGCATCAAGTTCCGGCGTAAAGATCTCCAGGACGAACCCACGATTGATGCGCACGTCGACAACCTGAAAACGGTCGAGCGGGCAACCACGATCGGCGAAGGCTCCGTCCGAGTTCATACCGTTGAGCACGTGCTCTCAGCCTTGTCCGCAATGGGCGTCGACAATGCGGTGATTGAGATGGACGCGAACGAGCCACCGATCGGGGATGGCAGCGCCCAACCATACGTAGATGTTGTGAAACGGGCCGGGGTCGTCGCCCAGGAGACACCCCGCAAGCTGTTTGATGTCCGTGAACCCATGCACATCGAGACCAAGGCCGGAGCACTCCTGATACTGTTGCCGGATGACAAGTTTAGAATCTCGTGCACGCAAGCCGGTCCGAACAACCGATTCACCCAATTTCTGTCGGTGGAAGTGACCCCTACCCTGTTCGAGAAGGAAATCGCGCCCGCTCGCACGTTCGTTTACTACGAAGATGTCCAGGCATTGATGGACAAGAATTTGATCAAAGGCGGCAGCCTGGAAAACGCGATTGTGGTCCGCGGCGATGCGATTCTCAGCAAAGAGCCTCTGCGGTTTTCCGACGAATTCGTTAGGCACAAAATCCTGGACATCATCGGCGATTTGTCGCTCGTCGGACAACGCATCCGCGGACATGTGATCGCCGTCAAACCGGGTCACGGAGCCAATGCCGACCTGGCTCGGGCGCTGGTCCGCGAATCAGCCCGGCGAAGTGCGATTTCGACTCCGCGGACGCAACCACTCGGCGACGGGGCGCTCCAAGCCGATCAGGTCATGGAAATCCTGCCGCATCGGTTTCCATTTTTGATGGTGGATCGAATCCTGAATTTCGAAGGCGGCACCAAAGTCACCGGGGTGAAGTCGGTTTCCATCGGCGAGCCGTATTTCCAGGGGCATTTCCCGGGTCATCCGGTCATGCCCGGAGTGCTTCAGGTTGAAGCGATGGCGCAGGTTGCCAGCGTCTTATTGTTCAAAATATCCGAAACGGCTCATCGCATCGGATATTTCATGAGCGCGGATGGGGTCAAATTCAGGAAACCGGTGTTCCCTGGCGACACCCTGTACATTCACGCGGAGTTAACCAAGACCCGCGGCAACCGACTGGCGAAAGCAAAGTGTCACTGCGTCGTGAATGACGCGGTGGTGTCTGAAGCCGAGCTGATGTTTACGTTTGTTGATACATGAACGGGCACGTCATGTGCGGCCCTACCGAGAAATTGTGAAACACGAAAAGCGTAGCGATGTCATCCGCTGTGATTTCACGCAGGGCGCGCGGCAATCTTTTGCCTCATGAGCGAGGTTCAGATCCATCCGACCGCGATTGTAGATGAGCGGACGGAAATCGGTGCCGGAACATTCATCGGACCGTATTGCATCGTCGGACCTGATGTCCAACTGGGCGCGGATTGCTGGCTGCAACACCACGTAACCCTCTGCGGACCTACCCGAACCGGCATCCGGAACAAATTTTTCGCGTTCTGCTCCATCGGACAGCAAAGCCAGGATCTCAAATACCGCGGCGAACCGACTTACCTCGAGATCGGGCACGACAATACCTTTCGGGAGTTCGTGACAGTTAACCGGAGCACCAGCAGCGAGGGCAAAACTGTTGTAGGCGACCGTGGTAATTTTCTGGCCTACAGCCATATCGGTCACGACTGCCGCGTCGGCAGCGACGTGGTGTTCTCAAACAACGGCACGCTCGCAGGCCACGTCGAAGTGGACGACAACGCGGTGATGGGTGGCCTAACCGCCGTTCATCAATTCTGTCGGATTGGGCGGTTTGCAATTACCGGCGGTTGTTCCAAGATCGTTCAGGACGTGCCGCCGTTCATGATCGCGGATGGCAATCCGGCCAAGGTTCGGGGAATCAACCTGGTTGGAATGGAACGGAAAGGTGTGGCGCCGGAAACGGTGAAGCTGATCAAGGAAGCTTTCCGCATTATCTATCGTTCCAAATACAATACCGGCCAGGCCCTCGAAGCCATCCGCAACGAATTGCCGGCAGCTGACGAGATCAAACTGATCACCGATTTCATCGAGAACAGTCAACGCGGCATTATCCGTTGACTTGTTTACCCGCAGACGCGGCGGGGACGGAAGGCGCAGCTCCTGCGACCCCGCGGGTACAACGGCTGGCAGGACTTCGCCCCTTTGTCAGCACCACGGGATCGCAGTGCGCAGATTTTTACCTGTTCCCAATCGGCGCCAGGGGTGGGGGCGTCCCTTCCGCCTGTTGCTCGAGTTGTTTCAGCAACGCTGAAGCCGGCGTATTCGGCACGATGCGAAGCACACTTCGAATCAACTCCACCGCGCGGCGCGGTTTGTTATCTTTAATGAACGCGTCGGACTGTTCAATGACCGCGCGGAGAATATCGTCGCGCTTGGTGTAGCAGCCGCGGGCCTGCTGCAGATAACTCGTAGCCGGGCCGTAGTTGCGCGATGCCATCGAGACCAATCCGAGATCTTCTAACATCGGACCGTTGCGGCTCCGGATAGCGAGTTGGCGCGCCATTGCCAAATACTCGTTAGCCGTGCGCGAGGAATTTTTCACCGCGAAGTCGTGGTAGGCCCGCCAAGCCGATGCCGATCGTCCGCTCGCCGCGGGCGCATCGATCTGAAGCCACGAAGCATACGGGCGGTAGAGCGGATCCCCCACCATTACGGACATCCACGACAACGCAGGCGATGCCATGTAGGCGCTTTCGGCAAACGTAAATCCATGAAGCAGCCGATCGTTCAACATGTCGAGGTGAGTGGTAAACTGCAGATAAGGTTCGTAAACATTCCCGATACTCGCGGCCGCGCCGCGCGCGATGAGTGGAGCGGTCCACCCGTTATTGGCATCCCGCAACGAGCTGGCACTAAACGAATGGATATGAACGGCCACCGCCCCTTGGGCGAATCTAAAGTCGGGCTGATTGAAGGGCCCGGTTATTCCTCCTGCATACCAGCCGTAATACAACGCCGCATCGCTCATCGGAAAACCGTCTGGGAAAACCGCCGGTAAATCGTCGTGCACCACCGGAACGCCGACGTTGTGCAGCTGCTCGACAATGTCGGTCATCCATTTATCCCCCATGTCGGCTCCCGGAGCCGTTCGATGTGAGCTGTCGACGTAGGCGCGGCCCCAAAGCCCGTTCTTTTCCGCCGCCACGCTGTCGGTAATCATCCGTCGCACGATCTCCGCTGTGGGAGCGTCTAGCCGGCAAACCAACAAGATGTTTGAGTTCTCGAACTCGCGAATCGGTTTGAAACTTTGGAAGTACGGGTTCGGAATTGCACCCACGATCGGGTGGCGCGGTATTGCCAGGACCGAAAGTTCTGAATCAACCGAACACTCGTTATGCGATCCGAGCGGGCCACCACCGGTATCGCCAGGAACTGTCTGCGCGCTCGGACGAATTTTTAGCGGAACACCTCGGATCAACGCGAGAAATCGGATCGAACTTCGCGCCACTCGGTCATTGCCCTCGGCGTCAGCGTTGATCGTCCACCATTGATGTTTCTTGAATTCCTCCCGCAACGGTTGGGCGATGGTTGTTTCGAAATCCTCTCGGCTGATATCTTCCTCGATCGGGCAGTCGAGCCTGATAAGATGATCGGCAGGAATTCCGCGCTGCTGCGCATAAAGCTTCGCCAGGGCTTCAGAGACCGGCTCTGCTCCATTGAAAGCCACCGCCGTCATTTGGGACAGAGGTACTTCCGCAGCCGAGGCGACGCGAAATGTGACCGCAAACACGCAACAGACGAACACCCGAACGGCAGCCGGTTTGAACATCAGAACTCGAGTCTCAACCCGTCGTAGGCGAGGAAGGTGTGCGGTGGCAGCTCAGACTCGGCCGACTGCGATAGCTCGTGGCAGATGTGCGTGAAATACGTGCGGCCGGGCTGCACTCGATTAGCTACCTCAATCGCCTGATCCACACTCAGGTGAGTCGGGTGTGGTTTGTGCCGAAGAGCGTCTATTATCAAAACTTCCACGCCGCGGATCGTGTGGGCGATATCGTCCGGCACACCGCTGCAGTCGCTTAGGTAAGCGATAAGCTTGGTTCTGTCCCGCTCAAACAGGTAACCGTTCACCGTTGTGTTTCCATGCGGCACCGGCAGTGGCGTGATAATCGTCGATCCGAGGGTGAACGGCCCGTTGACGACATGCGGCTCCGGTTTGAGATAGCCGGGAAACGGATTCAGCGCCTTGAACGCAAACTCGAACACGCGCTCCAGATCCTGCATGGTATCGGCCGAAGCATAAACCGGCATGTAGCCGCGCTGATACGCGAACGGCCGTAAGTCATCAAAGCCCATGATGTGATCAGTGTGGGAATGAGTAAAGATCACCGCATCGACGGTGCGCACGTTCTGACGTAATGCCTGCATGCGGAAATCGGTTCCGGTATCGACGACGAACGAACATTCCGGCGTCTGAATGTAAGCCGACGAACGCAGCCGCTCGTCTTTGGGATCCGATGAATGGCACACCTCGCAGTCACAACCGATCATTGGGACCCCTTGTGACGTGCCGGTGCCGAGAAACGTCAGCACCAAGTCGCGACTTTTGCCGGACCGGGTTTCGGAGTTGAGCGTGGCGGGTTGAGTTGGCAAGGTTAGAAAGCCCCAACTCTCAACTCGCAACCGGCCGGTCTCAACTATTCCCAATGGCAATCGAGCTCAGTCTGCTCCGGATCCGCAACCTGGCTCTGGTGGAACAATTGGAATGGCAGTTGAAGCCAGGGTTCGTTGCGGTGACCGGCGAAACGGGTGCCGGCAAGTCGATGATCGTCGGCGCGCTCCAGCTTTTGCTCGGCGAACGAGCCGATAAATCCCTGATCCGCACGGGCGCCGAACTTTGCACAGTAGAAGGCGTTTTCACTGGACCGGAACTGGCGGGCTTCAATTCGCAGCTTGCCGAAAGCGGCGTCGACGAATGTGGAGATGAGTTGATCATCAAGCGAACGATTGGCTCGACGAATCGCCAGTTCATCAATGGTTCGCCGACGACCCTTTCGGTGTTGAAACAGCTCGGCGATGGCCTCGTCGATCTCCATGGTCCGCACGACCATCAGTCGCTCTTGTCACCGGAAAAGCAGCTTCAGTTGCTGGATAGCTACGCCAGGACGGAGGATGTCCTGCACGATTACCGCGACAACTTCAGCCGTTTGCAATCGCTGCTTCACGAGCATGCCGCGCTCGACACCGCCGAAACTGCGCGGGAGCAGGAGCTTCACCTTCTTCAGCATCAGATCGGAGAGATCGAAGCGGCAAAACTGGAGCCCGCTGAAGAGGAAGAGATCGAAAACCGATACAAGCTGGCCAGCAACAGCAAACGACTAATCGAGCTGGCGTCGAGTACCGCGCAGCGCCTCGCTGAGGCAGACGATTCGGTTTTATCACAGCTGGGCGAAACGCAACGGCTGCTGCGGGAACTGGAACGGATCGATCCCGGCATCGGGAGCCTGGCAAAAACTCACGAAGCCGCGGTTGTCGATTTGGGAGAAGTCGCTCGTTCGCTTTCGGGCTATGCCGAGCGGCTCGACCTCGATCCCGCTCAGCTGGCGGCGCTCGAACAGCGTGTCTCGCTCTTCGAAACGCTGAAACGGAAGTATGGCGGCAGTATCCAGGAGGTGATCGCATTCGGGCAACGCGCTGCGGAACGGCTTCGAAAGATCGAGGGCCGCGACGCGGAGTTGGAGCGGTTGAAGCGCGAAATTGCCGAATGCCGCAAAGCCGTCGCCCGAATTGGCGAAACTTTGCACAAGTTACGGTCGCAAACCGGGCCCAAATTGTCCGAAAGCGTGCGTCGCAATCTTCGTGACCTTGGATTCAAGGAATCCCAATTCGAAGCTCGTCTAACCAGGCGATCCGAGCCGCGGGCGAGCGGGTTAGACGAAATTGAATTGGTCTTCTCGGCGAACCCTGGTGAACCGCCGAAACCGTTGCGAAGCATTGCATCGAGCGGCGAGATCTCCCGATTGATGCTTGCGCTGAAATCGGCATTCGCCGCCCAGGATTCCATTCCGTTGCTGGTGTTCGACGAGATCGACGTCAACGTAGGCGGAGAGATCGCGGTGGCGGTGGGAGCGAAAATGCAGACCCTGGCAGCAGCGCACCAGGTAATTTGTATCACTCACCTTCCCCCGGTGGCCGCGACCGCGTCTTCTCAATTCGTAGTTACGAAAGAAGTGGCGGAGGGTCGCACGTTTTCTCAGCTCCGGGAGGTTACCGGCAAAGCGCGACAGGAAGAGGTCGCGCGGATGTTAGGCGGCAGGAGCGAGTCGGCGCTCAAGCTCGCGGCAACTCTATTGAAAGGCGATTCGTAAGGGTCTACTTGCCGATCAAACCTAACGGAAGGATCATCCGGCCGGCGAGTTCGTTCAGCACAATCGCCAGTCCGGTATACATCGCGGAAGCCCCGCACAAGATTCCTTCGTAACCCGTTGCTCGGACGTATCCGGGACCAGCGTGAGTCCAATCGCCGATCGCGAGCAGGAAGAAGAGGAGAGTCAGCGATCCAAAGACCAGTTGCAGCGCGCGGCTGATGGAAAATGTTCCGATAAACATCACCGCAGTGAACACTCCCCACGTGGCAAGATAGGCGCCCATTGCGGTAGGACTCGATGGCGTCGCCCAGCCGAGTTTGGTGAACAGGATGCTCGTGACTAACGACAGCCAAAACAGGCCGTAAGACGTGAACGCAGTCGTTGCGAAGGTGTTGCCCTTCTTCCATTCCATGATTCCAGCAATGACCTGGGCAATGCCTCCATAACAGATGCCCATCGCCAGGATCATGGTGTTGAGCTCGTAAAAACCGGCATTATGCAGATTCAAAAGAACGGTGGTCATCCCGAAGCCGAGCAAACCAAGTGGCGCAGGATTTCCGGTGGTGTCTCTCATTCGGGTCAGGGACTCGTTCATGGCCGCAGTCTCCTCAGCGGGGGCACGGTCGCGCAATAACAAAACGGCCGCAGTCCCGCTACCGAGGCGCCGCCGTAGATTTTCCGGTTTAACGATGGCCGCGGCAGATACGCGCCAATGCCGCATTTTTCCCTCGCCAGCCGATGAATTTTATCGTCCGATGTGCGGCACATGATTCAGCGCGATTACCTCATCATCGGTAGCGGGATAGGCGGCGCGAGTGCGTGCGAAGGAGTGAGAAAATACGACAAACGGGGGTCGGTCACCCTGATCGGAGCAGAAGTCTGCCATCCGTACAAGCGCTGGATGCTATCGAAGGAGTTTCTACGCGATAAAGCCGCCGCGGTGAAGAAGCTGACCCTTCTGGAGCCGCCCTGGTACGATACCCATAAGATTGAGACCAGATTTGGCACCATCGTCACTCAGCTCAACATCGAACGCCGGCTGGCCGTGCTCGGTAATGGGGAAAGCATCGAGTTTAATAAGGCGTGTTTGGCCATGGGCAGCCGGCCGTTCCGGCCACCGGTAGCCGGAGTGGGTCTCGGCAACGTCATTTATCTAAGGAACGTCCGAGACGCTTTAGCCCTCCGCGAGATGGCGACATTGGAAAAGACAGTAATGGTAGTCGGCGGCGGATTGTTGGCGTGCGAAGCCGCGGCCAGCCTTCGGGCGATGAAACTGAAGGTCACGTTGATGCATCGCAATGCGTGTCTTTTAAACCGGTATGTCGACCCGGAGTTTGGCGCGTGGTTGACCGATTACTTTGCCAAGCATGGCGTCACCATGCTGATGGGCGAAAGCTTGAACGGGTTCGAAGGCAAGACCGTCCTTCGAAATATCCAGACGAAGAGCGGTAACCGTGTTCCGGCTGGCCTGGCCGTTGTCGCATGCGGAGCCGAGCCCAACCTTGATCTGGTTCGCAACACACCTTTATCCGGACCGCTTGGATCCCCGGTCACCGAGTACCTCGAAACTGAAGAGAAAGGAATCTATGCAGTAGGCGACCTCGCATTTTACCCGGATCGGTTCATGGGCGGTGTCCGGCGGCAGACGCATTGGGAAAATGCGCGGGAACAAGGACTGATTGCGGGGGCTAATATGACCGGCAAGAAACGCCAGCGTTACGAGCAGCTCCCCTATTTCTGGACTGAGATGTTCGATCTGCATCTGGATTTCGTCGGCGACTTCGGCCTGGCTCCGACCCGGATCGATCTTCGCGGATCGCACGCCAAGAAAAAATTCGTGGCGCGTTACTATCAAGGCGAGAAACTGCGCGGACTGTTGCTTTGCAATCAAACGCCTAAAGATGTTGATGCAGCGCGCACTGAATTGCGCACGGCGTTAGGCAAATAGAAAGCTCCGACGGGAGCTTACAAGCCAGACGGTAGCCTTAACTGCCGGTTGCGCACACCGACGAGCGTCCAATCCCACGGCTTGGCCGACATTCGCCGCCATTCCAACTCGAACGGCGTCGTAAGGACGTTCACATGCGCCTTGAGCGCGGCTATCACTTCGTCGTCCGGTGCGCCTTCGATCACGATCCGAGCTCTCCAATCAGCTGATGTTGCCTGAACGTCCACGGCAGGCGCCACTGCCGTTAATCGGAGCCCGCGCGCATAACGACAAACTTCACGGGTCCGTTCGACAACCGCGGCGCGATCGTTCTGCCACTGGTCGTGGTAATTTTCGGCGACAAACGCGGCAAACTTCGGCCAATTTTTGTTAGCGATCGCGTCGATGAGATGCTGGCTATGTTTCTCCACCTGCGTCGCTGGCTGCCACAGCCAGATCAAATATCCGCCCAGCGCCAGCAAACAGAGCGCACCAACATAGAACGCAGTTCGGCGTGTCACGTGCGAACTATAACTCATTGTCTGCAGCCGACATGGCGGTTAGCGCCCCTCGGAAATACCTATTTTCGTCACGGCACGATCAGTGCTGATTCTCCAATATCAGTTCTCCTATGCTGGCCATCGCTTCTTTTGCCCTCGCCATGTGCGTCGTCCTGGGGTGCGTTTGGTGGGCCTGCGCGAACGATATCGACTCTATATAGATCCCGTATGCTCGATCATGAAGATTTAAAGTGGATTGCTGGAACGTCCACCAACCTCAACTCAATGCTGCAACAAATCGCTCGTTACACCGACCTTGCCCGCCGCTATCCAGAAAATCATCACTACGTCAACCTGGTTGGCGAACGCGTCGATCTGGCTTCCAGAACCGCGCAAGCCCTGTTTGATCGCGTCACTTCGAACATCCTTGAGAACACCGCGGCGAGAGCTGCGAATCGGCGCAAAGGACCGATGGCTCCCTTCACCGTCCTCCCCCCTCCGGTGCCGATGAAAGCTGCGAACACAGCGCGACCGGACCTGGCGAAAGTGCTTTCCGCGACAATGGCCGCAACGGCGACGGCTCAGGGCGGCGGCGAAATCCCTTCGCCTACTGGTCGACCTCTGACTGACGACCTAACCATTAAAAACCCGAACGGCGCGCGCGAACTCGTTTTGCTGATCGAGGACGAGCAGGAAGTGGCACAGCTGGCGGCCGAGATGCTGGCCGACGAAGGATACAAAGTGATTCTTGCCGGCGACGGTTTCGAAGCGCTGAAGATCTACCAGCGACTGGGCAAACAAATCGGCCTGGTCATTCTCGACTTCTTCCTGCCGGTAATGGACGGCGACGCAGTCTTCGACGAACTGCGCGCGCTAAATCCCAATATTAGTGTGGTGCTCAGCAGCGGCTTCGCCGAACAGCAAAAGGTCGGTGCGATGCTGACTCAGGGCCTGCGCGGTTTCATCCCGAAACCCTACACCCGGGAAAAACTACTGTCCCAGATTCGCTCGACACTCGATGCGGAGCGTCAGCCGTCGGTTCACTGATAGCCAGGCGTTTACGTCCGATTTGACCGGTGGCATCAATTTAGCTCCTCCGGGAGTGAACGCTCATGGCCCGCATTGACGCATTCTTTAAACTCATGGCCGAGCAGAAGGCTTCGGACCTTCACCTTTCGACCAGCAATCCGCCGATGCTCCGCATCAATGGCGACCTGGTGCGGGTCGATTATCCGCCGCTCCAGAACGACGAGCTCAAGGCAATGGTCTATGAGATCGCGCCGGAAGGTAAAATCAAAGTGTTCGAAGAAAATCTGGACGTCGACTTCGGTTACGAGGTCCCGGGCGTTGCTCGTTACCGCGCGAATTTCTTCCAGCAAAAGTACGGCATCTCGGCCGTGTTCCGGTTGATCCCGTCGACTGTGCTGACAGTTGAAGATCTCGGACTGCCCGCGGTCCTGAAAAAATTTCCGATGCTGAAGAAGGGTCTGATCCTCGTCACCGGCCCCACCGGCTCCGGCAAGTCGACGACGCTCGCGGCAATGATGGATTACGCCAATCTGCAACGGCAGGATCATATCATTACCGTGGAAGACCCGATCGAATTCGTTCACCGCAGCCAAAACTGCCTGGTGCAACACCGTGAAGTCGGCATCCACACACGCTCATTCTCCAACGCCTTGCGCGGTGCACTTCGTGAAGATCCGGACATCCTGCTCGTCGGTGAAATGCGCGACCTCGAAACGATCGAGCTCGCCCTAACCGCCGCTGCCACGGGTCACCTGGTATTCGGAACTCTGCATACCTCGAGCGCGTCCAAAGCGGTCGACCGTGTGATCGATGTTTTCCCGACAAATCAACAAAACCAGATCCGCGCCACCCTTGCCGAATCACTCAAAGGTGTGATCGCTCAGAACCTGTTCAAGCGGATCGATAAGCCTGGCCGGGTTGCCGCACTGGAAGTGCTCGTGGTGGATGTCGCCATTGCCAATCTCGTTCGCGAAGGCAAGACCCACCAGATTCCCGGCATGATCCAGGTCGGTAAAAAGAAGGGCAATCAGCCCCTCGACGACGCGATCATGGACCATCTCCGCAACATGCGGATCTCGCCTGAGGAAGCCTACGACAAGGCGATCGATAAGAAGAAGTTTCGTCCATTCCTGAAGGAACCGCCGTTGGATTCCTCCGAAGAATAAACCGCTATGCGAGCACCTGACCTCGATCGAATTCTTTCCGCAATGCTCAAGACCTACGAGGGCATTTCGGACCTTAATTTTTCAGTTGGCCATCCACCGCAGGTAGAAGACTTCGGCGAATTGAAGCCGGTTTACATCGATCCTCCGGTCGAAGCACTAACGCCCTATCAGACCGAGCAAATCGCGCTAACGATTATGCAGGGTAATCGCCGGCTGATTTACGATTACCTAACGACCGGGGCGTGCGATTGCAGCTACACTTTGAACAGCGAGGCGCGGTTTCGCGTTAGCGTGTTTCGCCAGCAAGGCCACTTCTCGGTGGTGATGCGTAAGCTCTACGGCACCGTTCCTACCGTTCAGGATCTGGGTCTGCCGCCAATCTTCCGCGAAATTGCCAAGGAAAAAACCGGTCTGGTCCTGGTGACAGGCGCCACTGGAAGCGGCAAGACAACCACACTGGCCGCCTTGTTGAATGAAATCAACGACACCCAGGCGGTACACGTGATTACTCTGGAAGATCCGATCGAATTCGTTCATCCCAAACTGAGAGCGACATTCAACCAGCGGGAACTAGGTCACGATTTCAACAATTACCCTAACGGATTGCGGGCTGCCTTGCGCCAGGCGCCGAAAGTGATCCTGGTCGGTGAAATGCGTGATCGTGCGACCGTGGAAGTCGCATTGATGGCAGCCGAAACCGGCCACCTGGTACTCAGTACGTTGCATACGGTCGACGCCGGCCAGTCCATTAACCGTATTCTCGGTCTGTTCTCTCTTGGTGAGGAAAAACAACTTCGAATTCGTCTGGCTGACACCCTTCGATATGTCGTCAGCCAGCGGTTGGCACCAAAAACCGGCGGCGGGCGTCACTTACTGACCGAAATTCTCGGTCATAACCTCCGCACCCAGGAGGCAATCGCGCTGGGCGAAGGCGAACACCGCAGCTTTTACGAGATCATTGAAGCCAGCGCACCGTTCGGCTGGATGACTTTCGACCAGTCGATCCTGGCCGCCTACGAAAACGACCAGATTTCGGAAGAAACCGCGCGGCTCTACGCCTCGCGCAAAGGTCGAATTACCCGGGGAATCGATTTGGTTCAGAAAAGTCGCGGCTATGACACCGATTTGGATTCGGGTCTGCGGCTGGACAGCCCCGAAAACGCCTTCCGCTAGCATATGGAGCAAGAAGCCGAGTCCTCATTTGCCGATTTTGGTGATAACACCGCATTAGTCTGCGTTGATCATCAGCAGTACCAGAAAATTGTCGTTCCGCAGTTGATCGACATGACCTACAAGGTTCACCTCGGCCTGTTCGAAGAAGACGTGGTGCTGAAACTAAAGACCTACAACTACGACGTCGTGATCGTGTACGAAAACTTCAAAGGATCCAAGGTGGAGAACAATCCGATCCTTCGTGAACTCGTGCTTTTAGCGGACGCTCGGCGACGTGAGCACTTCGTGATTTTGCTGAGCCATCGTTTCGCAACAAATGATGCGATGAGCGCATTCGTTCAAAGCGTCGACCAAATCGTGAACATTGCGGACCTCGCGAATTTCAAACCGATTTTGCGCCGCGCTGTCGCTCAGCACCGCGAGCTCTATCAGTCGTTTAACGAGATGGTGAAGAGCGTGCAAACGCTCTGATCTGTTAGCGACTCGGGCGTTTTTCTTCGCGTCGATTTTTTTTTAGCGCGCCACTGGCGGCGCCTTCCGTTTCGCTGAGCACGATGCCTGCGCCTTACCGGGCAATCAGGAAAATCCTGAGTGCGTGTAAAACAAAGTGAAGTTATTCACACAATTCACATCCGATATAACTTGCCAACGCGATCACATAATTGAACGTAATTGGCGCGGGTATGAAACTGCTTAATTGGGTTCGTTTCACTTGGGATCTCAGCGCTGTTTCTCCGGCGCCGGTAGATCTGCCATCGCATTACGCCATCACTCCTGCGACGAAGCATGATGAGAAAGAAGTGCGCAAAGTTCTCTCCTGTTCGTTCTTGTTAGACCCAGCCTGGAATCCGGCGATCGGCGAAGTGATGCACAGCTTACAGGGGTGGCTTGATCGCGCATTCCTGGCCGAGGAGAACACTTGTTTGGCGCTCCGTCACGGAAGCCGCATCATCGGCGCTTCAGTGTTGTGTCTCGATCCTGCCGCTGAAAATCATTTCGCTCCGGGGCCGTGTATCCTGATGGAATATCGCAACCGCGGGTTCGGTACACGTCTTCTTCAGGCGTCACTACAACTGCTGCGGGAATCCGGAGTAAAGCGAGCCAGTGGGATCGCACGTGAACTGTCGCCAGTAGCGAAATTTCTCTATCCTAAATACGACGGCATCGCCGAACCGGCGAAGATCGCCGTCGCTTTGGCAGCCTAGCCTTTGGTGTCCGGCGGATAAGCCGGTGGCGAATAGACATTAAAGGTCACCGCGACCTTGCCGGAGGCGTTGGCAAATCGATGCTTTGTGCCGGCTTTGACGATGATGACATCACCCTTTTTTAGACGCGGCCGTTCGTCTCCCACTTCGCCGATCAGTTCACCTTCGACCATCAGCAAAACCTGGTCGCTCTTCTCGTGTGCTTCGGCTTTCTCGCCGGTCGCCGCTCCGGGCTCCAGCGTCATCGTCGCGGTCTGACAACGATCCGTTGTTTGCAACACCTGAAACCACTCCGTCGGACTGCTGATGTTCGCTACGTTCATGCCGCACAGTCGAATAGGCGGCGGCCGGTGCAAGTGGTGGGATGGATCTATTTCCCAGACCGGAAGAAAGTTGCGGCATTGCTTTGCCTAACAGCTTCACAGGTCCAACATCGCGCGCATACCAATCCACTTCGCGAGTCTTATGCATCACGATGAACAATGAATTGGAAGGAGAACGCGTTCAATCTCGTTCCGCAGCGGCCTACGGCTTCAATCACTGCCGAAATGCCTGCGCGGCAATGATAATACGGGACCGGGGCGATGCGGGATGCGTCAGCCGAAGATCCGAAGTTTGATTAAGGCTTCGGCGTGCCGCCGGTGATCGCTCCGGTGGTCTCGTCGTCTCGTGTGTTCTGCTGCTGCTTTTTCTTACCGAAAGAGGGAATCAGTGATTTGTGTTTTTTCGCTTCAGGCAGATGCGCGTCAAACTGATTGAACTCACCAAAAATTCGCGCGCCTTTCACGCCCGGTGGTACCGGGTGTTCTCGATACGAACCCTTGATCGGTTTCAACTTAAACCCGGTGTAGTTCGGGACCGCACTGAAGACCAATTCATACTCCAGCAAACCGTCTTTATTCAGCACTCGACTGCCGCGCGGCACGAGGCGGCCTCCTCTGCCCAATGGTGTTGGTATCCTTCCCATCCCCTCGGCGCGGATCACCAGACTTCCGTGGCTGAGGGTCGCCGTCGCGCTGTCCACTCGCGTCACCATGCGCTGGTCGCGCGAAGCGCTCCACCCGGAAGCCGGGGTCCAGAATGTGAGCAAACTGATCAGTGCGAACGTGGCTGCGATTCTCATATCGGGGTACCCGCGCCTTAAATAGCGCGAACCGACCGGCGTGCAACCAATGACGCGCCGGCGTCGGAAAAACCTGAATCCAACTGCCACCCGGACGGCATCTGACTGGGGATGTCTGTCTTCGGTCACACGCAAGCAACCTCACTATCATGATTCACGATCTTCGCTTCGCTTTTCGCCAGTTAGTAAAGACTCCGGGATTTACCCTTACCGCCGTGCTCGTGCTCGCGCTCGGCATCGGCGCCAACACTGCCGTGTTCAGCCTGGTTCACACCCTGTTTTTCAAACCGCCCGCCTACGCCCGACCTAACGAGCTGGTGCAGGTCTTTTCGCAGAACAGCAAAAATCCGAAAAGCTACCGTATGTTCTCGTATCCGACCTACGGTGACATCCGCGATCAAAACACGGTGTTTACCGAGACCCTGGGCTACAACCTGGCCCTGGTCGGTCTGGGTAAGCAGGGCGAAACCCGCCGCGCCTTTGCCGCCCTCTGCTCATCGAATTACTTCTCCGTCATGGGGGTTCCCCTCGTCCGCGGTCGAACTTTTCTGCCGGAAGAGGAAACTCCGGGGCGCGGCGCATCGGTAGCGATTGTAAGTTACGGCTATTGGCAGAAACATAACCGGGATCAGGACATGGTCGGTTCCCAGGTTGTTATTAACGGCCGCCCGTTCACCATTGTCGGCATCGCCCCTCGCGGTTTTACCGGAACCTTGCAGATTTTTTCGCCTGAAGTCTGGCTGCCGCTCGGGGTCTACGATCAGGTTGCCAACGACTTTCAGGATATCGAAACCCGCGGCACTTTCGGCCAACGCGCGGGGCAACAACTGATCATCGTCGGCCGGCTCAAGCCCGGGATCACCGCAGCCAAGGCTGAACCGAGCTTGAAAGGCCTGGCGGCTAACCTGGAAAAAGCGTTCCCGGTAGAACAAAAGGATCAAACATTTCAGATCGCGCCGGTGTCACGCTCCTCGGTCAGCGATGCTCCTCCAGATGACGGGCAACTCTCCAGCATTGTTCCGCTGTTACTCGGAATGGCGGTCGTGGTGTTGTTGGTGGCCTGTCTGAACCTGGCCAACATGCTGCTGGCCCGGGGAACCGCCCGGAGAAAGGAAATTGCGATCCGGATCGCGCTCGGCGGCAGCAGAGGCCGTATCGTTAGGCAATTGCTCGTCGAAGGATTCGTTCTCGCTTTAATCGGAGGAGCAGCCGGCCTTGTAATCGGGCTGTGGTCGTCGGATTTGCTGGTTGGATCGCTCCGTCGGCTGATGCCGCTCGACATCGTGTGGTTGAGCGGGCCGCAACCTGCCATCCTGCTCGCGACTTTCGGATTCTGTTTGTTAGGCACGCTGGCATTCGCGTTGGGTCCTGCCTTGAAATTGTCGCGCGCCACTGTGGTGGAAGAGCTGAAACATCAGGCCGGCGAAGATGTTGTCTCGCGGCGATGGCGGTTCTTGCCGCGTCATCCGCTGGTGGTGATGCAAATCGCGTTCTCGTTGATGTTGCTGACTGCTGCCGGTCTATTCGTGCGCGGCGCCAGCAAAGCCGCGTCCGTCGATACCGGACTGAAACCCGGAGCATCCTTTCTGGTTGAGACAGACGCCAGTCTGGCCGGCTACGATCCCACCCATTCCCGGGAAGTTTACCGAAGCTTGAACGAGCGTTTGGCGGCTTTGCCTAACGTTGAACACGTGAGTGTCAGCGCGACTGTTCCGTTCGGCATGATCACGCTCAACAAGAAAATACAACGTGCCGGCGTTCGGCCCGGTCCCGACGAAAAGCCTGCTACGGCAGCTGAGGGGCTGGCGTTCAGCGCTGAGTACGACAGTGTCGGGGCGGATTATTTCAATACGGTGGGGCTGCCGGTGATCCGCGGCCGCGCCTTTAACGAAGTGGAAACCACTCAGCCAACCGGTCAGGTGGTAGCGATCATCGATGATGTTTTGGCCAAGAAGCTGTGGCCGGAAGGAGATGCGCTGGGGCAGCAAGTGCAGTTCGCCAGCGATACCGCACCGGCGGCCAAAGGCGGTGGCGGCAATTCAATGGGGATGAACGCGGATCTCAGCGGCGACATCAAACCGGGCGAAACCATACAGATCATCGGCATCGTTCCTTCAACTCGCCACGCGCTGTTTGAAAAGGAGCGGCCCGGAGCGATTTACCTGCCGTTCGCGCGGGGCTTTCAGAGTAACGTGTCCTTCTTCGTTCGATTTCATTCGTTGCCGAAGAGCTCGATCAGTTCTACCGCAGACCTGCTTCGGCGCACAGTTCGCGACATTGATCAATCGCTTCCCATTATTTCGCTGAAGACGTTTGAGCAGCATCTCGATTCCAACCTTCAGCTGTGGGTGGTACGAGCCGGCGCCGCGATGTTCTCAATCTTCGGCGGATTGGCCCTCATTCTGGCGATCATCGGTCTGTATGGGATCAAAGCTTACTCCGTGGCCCGGCGCACGCGGGAGATCGGAATTCGAATGGCGCTCGGCGCGCAACGAACAGCCGTGCTGCGCATGATCATGCGCGAAGGTTCAATCATGCTGCTGTGCGGTGTGGCGTTGGGCCTGGTGCTGGCTGCGGCCACCGGCAAGGTGGTAAGCGGAATCCTTTACGGCGTCGGCGCGTTGGATCCCATCG
Organism: Chthoniobacterales bacterium; assembly: GCA_045809745.1. Lineage (GTDB taxonomy): Bacteria > Verrucomicrobiota > Verrucomicrobiia > Chthoniobacterales > UBA10450 > DATFCK01. Next base: position 46,079 of record JBJMXE010000039.1, read on the forward strand.
CATTCGCCAGCGCTCCTGTGATCCTCGCGATCGCGGCCCTGATCGCAACATGGATACCGGCGCGACGAGCCACCCGCGTGAACCCAATGGTCGCGTTAAGAACGGAATAGTACCGTTTGGCTCTGCCACTTGGTAGCGGCGATTGACCCAATCGCCATCCGCCGCCCGTGCACAGCCGCAGTCAGGCCAAGGAGCGGCGGTTTACAACCGCAGGGATTAACTGGTCGGCGGTTGTGAAACCGCCGCTCTTTGCTGCTGATATCAATGCACCCCGGCGCGCCGTTTCACCGCAGCCGCTTCCCGCATGAAATTCGGATTCCGGATAACCTCCGGAATCGTCTGACTCGGAGAATCACTTCGCTCAAACCAGGATAGACAATCGATCAACCGCCGGCCGCGCCAGTTCACCAACTCCTGCTTCGTGCAATGCAGCCCGTGCTCCTTCCCCATCGTTCGAAACAACTCGGCCGACATGGTCTCGGTACGATGCTGGTCCTCATCGAGCACATGCCATTGGGTCAGCAACTTCTTGATCGGGCGCGGCAAAAATCGTCGCGGCGAATTTGCGTAAGCCGCCAGATTCGAATGATGAATGAATCCCTTGCCGCCGCGCTTCAGCGTTCGCCTGAACTCTCGGAAATATTCTTCAACCACGTCCCGCTTGATGTGGACAAACACATCGAAGCTGAAAACAAAATCGACGGACTCGTTGGGAATCATGTCGAGCGAGCCGCCCTGATTCACGTAGGCAGTGATCCGCGGATCATCGACAAACCGGCCGCGACAGGCATCGATACATTGAGCGGCGCGATCGACGGCCACCAGCCGGTCACAAAAATCTTTGAGATAATGCGTCCAGCGGCCGTAGCCGGGCCCGATCTCGAGAATCGTGCCGGTCGGAAGGCACTCGCGGATTCGCGGCAGGATCGTTTCCGTCCATTGGGCCTGCGAAGTTCCCCAGCTTTCGGACCATTCCTCGCCGGCGTCTTTCCAGTCGTACTTCATTTTGAAGAGAAGGTGGCTGGGGGCGGAATCGAACCGCCGACACGAGGATTTTCAGTCCTCTGCTCTACCAACTGAGCTACCCAGCCTCTGTTGATTGTTTCGCAGACGCGGGTGCCACTATGCAACAATCCGGTGGCAGGGCAAGGCCCGCTCCAAATCCCAACTTCCAAGCTCCACGGTCCTGCGGCGCCGCTACGCAAAACTCCGCGGCAGATCGACTGCGCGTTTGAGGAGCTTCAGGTACTGGGGCCGGGGGATTTCGATGGCGCCGAATTGGAGCAGGTGTGGTGTCACCCACTGGGTATCGAGCAGCACAAACTTCTGCGCCCGAAGTTGCTCGACCAAGGCGAGCAGCGCAATCTTTGATGCGTCGGTTTTGCGATGGAACATGGATTCGCCGAAAAATGCGCCGCCCACAGCGACGCCATACAAGCCGCCGACGAGCTTGCCTTCCTGCCAACTTTCAACGGAGTGCGCGTGACCAAGCTTATGCAGCTTTTCGTAGCTTTGAATAATTTCGGTGTTGATCCAGGTGTCGCGCCGTTTGGCACACGCGCGAATAACCTCGCCGAAGCGTTCGTCGATTTTCGTTTCGAAGATTCCTTTCGCCGCCGCGCGGCGCAGACCGTGTGGAACATGAAATTTGTCCAACGGCAGAATCGCCCGCGGATCCGGCGAAAACCACTCGATCGATTCGTCCCGCATCGCCATTGGGAAGATGCCGAAGCGGTAGCCTTGGAGCAGAAGCTCGGGTGGAATCATATCGGGTCAGCAGTTCAGCGACTCAGCGATTTAATGATTTAACAATGCAACCGTCTACGCATTACGGCGGCGTTGCTGGGCGGCGAATCACATTGCAATAAGAAGTCTCCTCCATAGAATAAGCAGATGAAACTCCTGTCGATAGTTTCATTGCTCGCGGTCATCTTCCTGGCAGCGGGTTGCGCCGATCCCATGGAAGAGCGAACCACCGATGAAGTTGGCGCCCAGCTTCAGCGCGGCATCAGAGGGCAGGGCACGATCGGGCCGATTCAACGCGCAGAGGACGATCCCGCAGGCGAACATGGCGTCCCGACGAATCATCCCTAATAGTCTGTGAAGACCGCCGCTCCAGTCAGACATTCGAGGATTCTCATTCTCGATTTCGGTTCGCAGTACACCCAGGTCATCGCTCGTCGTATTCGTGAGCTCCAGGTGTATTCCGAGATTGTTCGCTACGACATCTCAGCCGCCGAACTGCGTGAGCTTCAGCCGAACGGAATCATCCTGTCCGGCGGCCCCGCCAGTGTTTACGAAAAGGGCGCCCCGCAGGTCGACGCCGAGGTCCTGTCGTTAGGCGTACCGGTTCTCGGCATTTGTTATGGCTTAATGCTCATGGCTCACCACCTCGGTGGCGAGGTGGTGTTCAGCGGCCGGCGCGAGTACGGCGCGGGCACGCTCCAGATCACTAACGGCTCGGATTTGTTCGAAGGGCTGGAATCGCAGCTCGACGTTTGGAACAGCCACGGAGATGAAGTGACTCGATTGCCGAAGGGCTTTCGCGCGGCTGCTCGCACCGAAGGATCCAATTTCGCCGCTGTAGAAGATCCGGTTAGGAAACTCTACGGCCTGCAATTCCATCCGGAAGTGGCGCACACGCCGCGCGGGAAAGAGATCATCAAGAACTTCGTCTACCACATCTGCCATTGCGCGATGGACTGGACGATGGGCTCGTTCATCGATGAGGCGTGCGCGCGAGTGCAACGTCAGGTCGGTGACGCCAAAGTCGTCCTCGGCTTGAGCGGCGGCGTCGATTCTTCCGTCACCGCAGCACTGCTGCACAAAGCGATCGGCGATCAGCTCACCTGCATTTTCGTCAACAACGGCCTGTTGCGTGCCCGGGAAGAAGAAGTGGTTCAGCGCGTGTTCGGCGAAAATTTCCATATCCGGCTCGAGTACGTAGATGCGAGCGACCGCTTTTTGTCGCGGCTTCGCGGTGTCACTGATCCGGAGCAGAAACGCAAGATCATCGGCAACGAATTCATCGACGTGTTTCAGCATGCCACCGGGAAGTTGCTGGCCGATGAGAAGGCCAACGGTTCCGATGAACACGGCGGCTATCGATTCCTTGCCCAAGGCACGCTTTATCCCGATGTAATCGAGAGCGTGTCAATCGGCGGCAACCCCGCTAACGTGATCAAAAGTCATCACAACGTTGGTGGCCTGCCGGAGAAAATGCATTTCCAGCTGGTTGAGCCGGTTCGGCAACTCTTCAAGGACGAAGTACGCCAGGTCGGATTGCAACTGGGTTTGCCGAAAGAGATCGTCTATCGGCAGCCATTTCCCGGCCCTGGTTTGGCGGTCCGGATCCTGGGTGAAGTCACTCCGGAGCATCTTTCCATTCTGCGGGCTGCTGACACGATTGTGCAAAGCGAGATGGAAGCCGCAGACTGGTACTATAAGGTCTGGCAATCCTTTGCCGTGCTCCTGCCGGTTCAAAGCGTCGGAGTTATGGGCGACCAGCGCACCTACGAAAATACCGTCGCTCTGCGCATCGTCGAAAGCCAGGATGGCATGACAGCCGATTGGGTCCGCGTTCCCTACGAACTCCTCGCCCGCATTTCCAATCGGATCTGTAACGAAGTGAAAGGCGTGAACCGCGTCGTTTACGATATCTCCAGTAAACCGCCCAGTACGATCGAGTGGGAGTAATGGAAATTGGCGACTGCCGATCGCCAATTTGCAGGTTTCCAAGCAGCATCGTGGAGTTTGGACTTACCCTAGTCGCCGCTTCACTCACACGCATGGGCGCGCCCCCTGTTTTACATTGCGGATCTTTCTGTTTTCATCGCTAATCGGCGACGCCGATGAACGCGGAGCAGCGCCGCCTTGCCGAAAACAAAACCGCAGAGGAGCCATGGTATCTCTGGGGGCCGTACTTGGCGGACCGCGCCTGGGGCACCGTGCGGGAAGATTACAGTGCGAATGGCGACGCCTGGAATTATCTGCCGCACGATCATGCGCGATCCCGTGCTTATCGCTGGAACGAAGATGGGATCGGCGGAATCTCCGATTCCAAAGGGAGACTTTGCTTCGCGTTCGCCTTCTGGAACGAACGCGATCCAATCCTCAAGGAACGTCTCTTCGGCCTAACCGGCCCACAAGGCAATCATGGCGAAGATGTAAAGGAACTCTACTGGTATACCGATGCCACGCCGTCGCACAGCTATCTGGCGATGTACTATCGGTATCCGCATGCAGCCTACCCCTACGCCGAACTGGTGACGCAGTCAGCGAAGCGGTCTCGAACTGATCCCGAATATGAGCTGCCGGATACCGGAGTGCTTTCGGAGGACCGGTTCTTTGATATTGAGATCGAATATGCCAAAGCCACGCCTAACGATATTCTAATCAAAGCGACTGCCACCAACTGCGGGCCGGTCGCTGCCACCCTCCATCTTCTGCCGACCGTTTGGTTTCGGAACACCTGGAGCTGGGGCTACGATAATCGCAAGCCGACCCTGCAGGAAGGCACAACCATAGAGTCGGAGTCGCGCATCGACATCATCCAAGCCGATCATCAAGTGCTGGGCCGTTACGACCTTCATTGTCAGGCTGCCGGGAAGCTGCTGTTCACCGAAAACGAATCGAACTTGACTCGTTTGTGGGGCATCCCGAACCCCAGCCCGCACGTTAAAGACGCAATCAACGACGCGATCGTCGGCGGCAACATCGATCTGGTGAATGCGAACAGGGTGGGCACTAAAGCAGCCGCCCATTACCAATTCGAACTCCAGCCCGGCGAGGCCAGATCGATTCGGTTGCGGCTGCGGAAAATGGAACGCGAAGCCGCGCCAATCTCGCAAACTGAAGCGGGCGCGCAGGAGCTCGCCCCTCCGTTCGAGCCATTCGGCGAATTCGATGGAATTTTTGCCACCCGCAAAGCCGAAGCAGATGAGTTTTACGAGCACCTAACTGCGGAATCGTTAGGCGCAGAGCATCGCGCGATTCAAAGACAGGCTCTGGCCGGCATGATTTGGAGCAAACAATTCTATCATTATATCGTCGAACAATGGCTGGATGGCGACCCTGGTCAGCCCCCACCCCCGCCGGCGCGCTTGAGTGGCAGAAACTCTCAATGGCGCCACATCTACAACGAGCGGGTGATGTCCATGCCGGATACGTGGGAATATCCCTGGTACGCGGCGTGGGACCTGGCGTTCCACTGCATTCCGCTCGCCCTGGTCGATCCGTGCTTCGCTAAGGCCCAACTCGATATCATTGTCCGGGAGTGGTATCAGCACCCTAACGGGCAGATCCCGGCCTACGAGTGGAATTTCAATGACGTGAATCCGCCGGTGCTGGCTTGGGCAGCTTGGCGCGTCTACCAGATCGAGCGAAAGCAAACCGGCAAAGGCGATCGGGCATTTCTCGAGACGATCTTCCACAAGATGCTTCTCGCTTTCACCTGGTGGGTGAACCGGAAGGATTCGGAAGGTAACAATATTTTTCAGGGCGGCTTCCTCGGCCTCGACAACATCGGCGTGTTCGATCGGAACGAATCTTTCGCGGACGGCAGTCACCTGGAGCAGGCGGACGGTACCAGCTGGATGGGCATGTGCTCGTTGAACCTGATGCGAATTGCCATCGAGCTCGCATTGGAGAATCACGTTTACGAAAATATCGCGACGAAGTTCTTCGAGCATTTCCTTGGGATCGCAGCGGCAATGAACAACCTCGGCGGCAAAGGCATCGGATTGTGGAATGAAGAAGATGAGTTCTACTACGATGTTCTGCACACGCCCGGCGGCCGTTATTTGCCGTTACGCGTTCGGTCGATCGTTGGGCTGCTGCCGCTGTTGGCGGTGGAAACAATACAACCGCAGCTGATTGACGCCTTACCGGGATTCAAGCGCCGGCTGGAGTGGTATCTAACGCATCGCCCGGACCTGGCCAGCCTCGTCTCTCGATGGCAGGAGGCTGGCTCTGGCGAGCGCCGCCTGGTCGCGCTGACCCGCGGGCATCGAATGAAGTGCCTGCTCCGGCGGATGTTGGATCCGAACGAGTTTCTCAGCGACTACGGAATTCGGTCAGTGAGCAAGTATCACCAGGAACATCCCTACGTTGTTCAGATTCGCGGCGAAACAAAAGTGGTGCATTACGAACCCGGTGACTCGCAGACCGGCATATTCGGCGGGAATTCCAACTGGCGCGGTCCGGTTTGGTGGCCAATCAATTACCTGCTGATCGAATCGCTTCAGCAGTTTCACCATTACTACGGTGACGATTTCAAGGTGGAATGCCCGACCGGCTCGGGAACGTATTTAAACCTAAACGAGATCGCGAACGAGCTTTCCAACCGACTGATCAAACTGTGGATGCGCGATGGTGATGGCCAACGTCCGTCCCAACCTGGCAGAACAAGCGGATCGGATGACGCACGGTATCTTTTCCACGAGTTTTTCCATGGAGACACGGGAGCGGGCCTCGGCGCCTCACACCAGACCGGCTGGACCGGTTTAGTAGCGAAACTGATCCAGCAACAGGGCGAATTCGGCACAATCGCGAATCGCACGAAATAGGGTGGCCGATTAACCGTGCGGATATCCGGCAATGCCGGTATAGGCCATTCGATAGGAGAAAACGCGCCGCTCGGTTGGATCGAGGCGAGCGTCGAAGAAGCGGCGGATCGTTTCCTCAACCGTTAGGGAGCCAAAGCGGTGGAGTGGTTTGGCAGCGCTGGTGGCGGCATTTTCCGGAGTCATCCCGTGGGTTAGTCGCAGCAATGAGCCGGTGACCGCAGTCGGTGCGGCGGATAGAAGAATAGCGACGACGGCTGGAGCCAAAAAGAGGCACGCAAACGGCCACGCCGGCGGCTTTGTAGCGGAGTGAGGATGACGCATGATGATCGCCCGGCGGGGAAATGTTGGTCCCAAATCCACCGGTCAAAGTCAATATTTTTCGCCTCATCTCCATAGCAGACAAGGCGACGGTCCCGAGACGTTGCCGGCGGTCTGCCCATGAACCGAGGGTATCCGAGCCGTGACCCAGGTGGTGGTTGACAGATTATATCATTATGATATCATTCCGATAACACAGTTAAACTTATGTCTACCTCAAATAGTTCGGGCATCGGCAGCCAGGAACACACCCGTAGCGCTGCGAACGGCTGGATCATGCTGGCCATTAATCTCGCCATGATGATTGGCGGCATTCTTCTTCTGCTCCGAGGAATCCGGGGCCATCAGGCTCGCTTCGTGGGAGAACTTCACGGGTTCACGGATAATCCCACTCTTCTCCTGTGGCTCGGCATCGGCCTTCTGGTTCTCGGTGGTATCTCCCTGGGCGGACACTTCGCACTCCAGCCTAACGAAGCCAGAGTCCTGATCCTGGCCGGTGCCTATCACGGAACGGTTCGTCACAGCGGCTTCTTCTGGGCCAATCCGTTTTATTCCAAAGGCGGCGGCGACACCAGACTCGGCGGTGCCATCCCCTCGATCCGAAGTCTGCCCGTGAAGTTCTCATTGCGGGCACGAAATTTTAACAGCGAGAAACTGAAGGTTAACGACAAGCGCGGAAACCCGGTGGAAATCGCGGCGGTCATTGTCTGGCGAGTGGAAGACACGGCCAAAGCGGCATTCGATGTCGACAGCTTCGAAAGCTACGTGCAGATCCAAAGCGAATCAGCCCTTCGGCACATCGCCAGTCTCTACAGTTATGACCGCGCCGGGGAAGACGACCCGGAACCTACGCTAAGGGATAGCGCCGAGGAGGTAGCTCATAGTTTGCAAACGGAGTTGCAAGCAAGGCTGGCCAAAGCCGGAGTGGCGATTGACGAGGCGCGACTCACTCACCTTGCCTATGCACCCGAGATCGCGCAGGCAATGCTCCGCCGGCAACAGGCCGAAGCAGTCATTGCCGCCCGGTCGAAGATCGTGCACGGCGCCGTCAGTATGGTCGATATGGCACTCAAGGAACTCGCAGCCAAGGACGTCATCGAGATGGATGAAGAGCGTAAAGCGGCGATGGTCAGCAATCTCCTGGTCGTGTTGTGCGGGGAAGCGGAAGTCAGCCCGGTGGTTAATACGGGAACGCTGTATTCCTGACGATGGCGTCCGATGAGCGAAAGCCGTTCCTGCTCCGGCTGCCGCCGGCTCTATGGTGCGATCTCGAAAAATGGGCCGCAGATGAGTTACGCAGTGTGAATGGCCAGATCGAATATCTGCTGCGTGAAGCGGTAGCGAAACGAAAGAAGACCAAACATTCTTCGCGATAACGGACGATTGCCGGTCGTTTTGAGGGCTGACGCCACCCTCACCTCAGTCCTCTCCCTGACGGAGAGGACTTATTTGGATGGTGGATAGCAGGCACCGCACTCATTAGCTCGGCGCCGTTCTGTTGTCCGGCGTCTCCGCCAGGCGCCGATTCGCTCGCAGCGTACGTATTTCATTGTCGTCCGTGTTCTCAGCGGTACGCTTTCGCCGTGACAGTCCATGTCTGCGCCAGTGATGGACAGAGGATCGGTGAGTTCGAGGAACAGGATTTCAGGGATGCCCTGTTCGCAGGACGATTTCCGCAGGACAGCCATTATTGGCACGACGGCATGGAGGACTGGCGACCGATCGCCGATTACAAGGCTTTGGCTAAAACCCAGCGAATATCGTTCGCGCCGCCGGTTCGCAGAACAAGAACAACCAGGATCATGATGGATACGCCGCAGTCACCACCGCCGAAAAGCGGAAACGCGGTCGGTCGTCTTTGGCGCCGCCTAACGGGTCGCTAGTCGGGACTGGTCGAATCGTTTGTCTTGAGTGATCCAGTCGGAATATGCGCAAAGGCTGGGAACCCAAAGCAGCAAAGCACCCAACCGTTGTCATCCTGAGCGAAGTCGAAAGCAGCTTCTCACCGGCGCATGATGTGAATCGAGAGGATCCGGCTTTGATGCCGCGCCAGCAGATAATCGATAAAACATCCGATGATGGAATTCGGTTTGTTACCGGACTTGGTCACGACCCGGCAAATGAGAGTTCCGCTCGGTCCATGCCACTCGAGATTAATTGCGCCATGAGCTTTCTCGCCGTGAATTTTAGCCCACCCGTGGGGGCGGCCAGGTCGCTGATGCTCCGTCGGAACCAGGCCGAAACGCTCGAGACGCGGGTCGGTCATGACTTTCTCGCGCAACGAGCCGCGCCCAGTGGTGATGACCTGGATAACGGTTTGCACCGGTGGTTGTTAGGTTCGGCGCTGAAAACTGTTTTGCAACGACTTTCGATAAATCGACGCACCTGATCGGCCCGGCGCCTGGCTGAACGGCCGTTGCCGCGAGGGATTACAATTCCCGAAACATGACGTAGACGTCGACGAAGCCGCGGGCGGGATGTCGAAATGCGCCAGGAAGAGTGCCAACAATCGCGAATCCGAGATTCTCCCACAGACGCAGGGCTGTTTCGTTGGTTGAGACTACAAAATTGAACTGCATCGCCCGGTAGCCAAGCCTGCGAGCTTCATCCAAACCATGTTCTGCCATTGCTTTGCCAATTCCCCTGCCGCGCGCACCGGGATCAACCATGAAGCTCGCATTCGAAACATGACCACCGCCGCCGGAGCGGTTTGGTCGCAACGTGTAGGTGCCTACGATTTCGCCACCCTGCTCGGCGACGTAGGTTTTCGTGTCACTGCGAAACCAATACCCGAACGCCTGCTCTCGCGAGATGTTAGGATCCATCGTATAGGTGTCGCCCGGTGCGACAACTTCGCGGAAAATACGCCAGATCGCGTCGTGATCAGGCTTCGCAGCCGGGCGGACATTTATGGGTTTGTTCAACGTCGAATGCTCAACGCTCAACGCCCAACGTTCAACTAAAGCGATTCTGTCGCCGTCCAGCTCTCAATAATGCGAGCTCAGCGAGCGTCCTCTCAAGAATGAACTTCCCTCACGGCACGATCGGCAGGGTCAGACTGGAAGGCGCGTTCTTGCCGTGGGAGATCCTGAATGTTCCTTCGTCCAGATTTGGCAGAAAGAACGGGAAATCACGGCTGGCGATTCGCAGCCTTATCTTGCTTCCCGCTTTGAATACGTGATTTACCCCGAACAAAGAGAAGCTGACAGGGTGAACCTTCTTGAACTTCGCGGTGTGATCCTTCAATGCGCCGCGAGTTACAAGGTGCGTCGTGCCATCTGGTAATTTCTCGAGCAGCTGAACGTAGTAATAGGTATTCGGGGCATCCGCCGATACAGAGAGACTGACCTGTGGAATACCCAACACATGGGCGTCCTGAGGGAGGACAGCGCTGCTAAACGCGGTACCGTTTGCGGTGTCGTCGAGATCCGTCGTGATGCGCGGATCAAGAATGTCGCCACCGGAGTTAATCAGCTGATTGGCCGCGGCCAAAGCAGTGATGAAAGCAGTCGAGCCACCGCCCAGAGCCTGTTCAATTGGTCCGAACACAGCCGGTCCAAAACGTTCTCCGTGAACTACGTTGGCCCGGCCGCCGGAACTGGTGGCGAGGCTTGAGCGGTTGACCAGAAACGTAAGGGTCGTTGTACCCGGCAACGGAAAAGTGTTCGAAGTAACGAGACCTGCTTCCGTCCAGTCGCCGGTGTGCTCCGGTGCAATCGTCACCTTCGGCTCGTTTTCAATGCCGTTGTCGATTCCTTTTAACCAAAAATCGAACCATCGAACCAACTGGCCCCGCAAAAAGAGCGCTTCCTGCGTGGTAATGTCGGTTTTGGCCGGCGCATGACCCACGCCGCCGATGTACATCTTAAAGAACGGAATATTCGTGCTGGCTTGAAAAAGCGAGATTGCCTGCTCAGCCGGAAACAGCCAATCGCGCCAGCCTTGAATGACAAACATCGGCACGTTCAGCTCTGTTGGTTGGAAGATCACCGAACGCCAATCAATGCTATCCGCATCACCCGTTCGGGTAGCCTCCGGGTTGCCGCCGAGCAATTGCTTCGCTCGTTGGAACAATTGATCGTCGTAGTTCGGGTTCTGAGGGTCAAACCCGCTGGAGAATAGCCCGACGATGTAGGCAAACTTAGGCACGTCGTTAGGCGCGAGCGCCTGGTAGAGATCGGTCCAGCCGATGATCGGCGCTACCGCGGCCAAGCCCGGGACGTGAGTGCGGACGATTTCAAACGACATGCCGCCGCCGTAAGAAGCACCGGTGACACCGATCTTGCTCAGGCTCGAAACCGGAACATTGACGACGGGGGTGTCGCCTATGGCGCCGTTTTGCAGCGCCATCACAATTGTTTTCACATCGTTGACCTCGTTAGGCCCGGCGAAGGTCACCAGGCCATCCGATTCGCCGAAACCTCGCATCGTCGGCGTTAACACCACATATCCCTGCGTCGCGAAATCCTGAGCGAGATCAGTAACGAGTCCGCTATCCTTGGATCCGCCGTATGGCGGGAGGATCACGACCACGGGCGCAGGAGCAGCAACTCCGTCGGGAGTGTAGACGCGGGCATCCAAATGGATGACGCCGCTGGCTGGATCGGGCGAAGTGTCGCCGTTAAGCGTGGCCGTAGCTTTGGCTGCCACCGGGATCAGGGTATCGGCGGTGGTAAAGGTTCCGGCAAAGGTATTGCCGAACAGCAGCGTGACGCAAAAAATGAGCAGGCATTTTGTTTTCATAATTTCAATTCCCCTGAAGCCTCCCTGGTTGCGATGGAATGCCTTCGTCATTGAATCGAAGTTATTCTGTTGAATGCGTGTAAGAAACGGCGACGAAAGATCGGCGAAATACCCGAGCGGTCTGCGCTGCCATCCCGCCCCGCCCCGCTCAGCCGTGGATGCCGTCCAGACTAGGAGTCCTCAATCCGCACCAGGTCGCCAGACACCGCAGGCCGCGTGGCTTATCGCACGTTAACTATAGTAAGGCTGGCCTTCCTCGGATTTGACAGGGTGTAGCTCGTCGTTGGCAAAAGCTTGAATATCGCATTCTCGCTTTTTCCCTTCATCGGAGCAGTCAGCGCATGCAGGGTAACGGTCGTGGACGATGCGCCCGCCGGGATCTCGGCTTGTCCAAAAACTCCGCTAAGGGTGTAGTTCGTCTCCGGTTTTGCTTTGCCCGTCATGGAATAATGAACCGTCGTCACGTCGGAGAGATTCATGGTTGAAGCTGAAATTGTGAAGGTTGCATCAGTTCCCTGAGTAATACTCCTCGCCGAGACGTTCACAGTCACTGCTGGGATCGGAACCGGTGTCGGAGTTGTAGGCGGCGGCGTAGCCGCCGTGTCATACAGTTCCGCACTGGCAAGAAAGACGCTGTTGTTCGCACCTCCTGCGACGAGCACCTTGTCGTTGAGAAGCAGCGTTGCCGTGTGCAACTCGCGTCCGAAAGCGAGGTTGCCGGCCGTACTCCAGGTTCCGCTGGGCGGATCGTACAGTTCCGCGCTCGCAATAATGTTGGGGTACGCGTAGCCGCCTGCGACGAGCACCTTGCCGTTAAGAAGCAATGTGGCCGTGTAGCTAAACCCAATCCGCGCGGTAGCGAGGCTGCCCGTCGCGCTCCAGGCTTCGCTGGCCGGATCGTATACTTCCGCGCTCATAAAAGTCTCGTCACCGCCGGCGACGAGCACCGTGCCGTTAGGCAACAACGTCGCCGTGTGACCCTCCCGCTCGGTAGCGAGGTTGCCGGTCGCACTCCAGGCTCCGCTCGCCGGATCGTACAGTTCCGCGCTGGCAAGACCACTGTTGCCGTCGTAGCCGCCTGCGACGAGCACATTACCGTTAGGTAACAACGTCGCCGTGTGACCAGTCCGCGCAGTGGCGAGGCTGCCGGTGGCGCTCCAGGTTGCGTTGGTGGGATCATACAGTTCCGCGCTCGCAAGAAAGTCGTCGCCTTCACCGCCTGCGACGAGAACTTTTCCGTTAGGCAGTAGCGTCGCGGTGTGACCGATCCGTGCGGTAGCGAGGCTGCCGGTTGCACTCCAA